>JACREV010000141.1 GCA_016218095.1 Deltaproteobacteria bacterium
GGGTCTATTATGACGGATTGCCCTTTGCCTTCGACGATAAAGCACGAATGACCCTGGTATGTGAGTTTCATCTGAGATACCTCCGTCGCGATTTTCGCAGGCAGTAAATGATTCACCCTCCCCGCTATCCCCTCCCGACTATCGGACTTGGGGAGGGGAGGAAAGATGATATTAAAACCCCTTTGTCTCCAGCCCTTCCTTTTGAAGGAGGGCAGTCGTCACACCCAGGCCCTTCTCGTCAGCCCCCTTCCGTGAAATGAGCGTAACGCCGCAGGAAGGGCTCTTCTCTTTAAGAAACGCCTCGCGCGCGCCTGTCAAGCGCGCTATCTCAAGGACCGCCTCAGCGCCCCTTAAAAATAAGGCTGTGCAGTCGCCCCCGTTTTCATCGATCACGCTTGAGGCGCCATCGAGCACGTCCTTCCCGTCGCCTGAACCTATCTCGGCCCTCGGCCTCGGCGTCGGAAGACCCCCGAGGACTTCGGGGCAGACAGGGATGGGTATGGCGCCCTTTAGCTCTTTGAGGGCTTCGGCGCTTAACGCATCGCCTCCGTCGTACCTGGTCTTCAAGCCCAGGAGGCAGGCGCTTACGATAACTGTTTTTGTCATTGGTTAGACTATATCAGGGGCGGGTCTTGTCCGCAAATATGGAGACCGGCGGGTTCTCAAGCGCGCCGGTTGGCTCAGGGCCGTCTTTTACGATGACCCTCCGGCCAATGACAGAGAGCCTGCCCTCTCCGATGAGGTGGATAGCCTCGGGGTAGATGCGGTGTTCTTCATCGAGGATGCGCTTGCTTAAGGACTCTACGGTGTCGTCGTCTTTTACCGGGACGACCGCCTGGATGATGATGGGGCCGCTGTCGACGCCTTCGTCTACAAAGTGGACGGTGCAACCCGAGAACTTGACGCCGTGCTCGATAGCCTTCTTCTGTACGTCGAGGCCGGGGAACGATGGTAAAAGGGCAGGGTGGATATTGATGATGCGCATATGGAAGGCGTCCAGCATCGGGCGTGTGATTATGCGCATGAAACCGGCGAGGACGACCAATCCTACGCCGTGTTTTTTGAGCCTCTCGGCAAGCTCCGCGTCATACGCCTCGCGAGAGGGGTAGTCCTCTTTTTTGATCACTTCGGTGGGGATGCCGTGCTTCTCGGCGCGCTTCAACGCAAAGGCGTCGGTCCTGTTCGAGATGACGACCTTTATCCTCGCCGAGCACCTCTTCGCCTCAATTGAGTCGATGATCGACTGGAGGTTCGTGCCATTGCCTGATACGAGGACGCCGATATCGACCATTACTTCCCTCCGAGAGGAGGCCCGGTGAGCTCGACGTCTCTTTCACGGGGGCCTCTGGAGGCGATCCTGCCGATGATATAGGGGGCTTCCCCGAAGGCCTTAAGTGCCTTAATAGCCCCTTCGGCGTCTTTCTTCCTTACAACGAGAATAAGCCCTATGCCGCAGTTGAATGTGCGGAACATCTCCTCTTCATCTACATCCCCGCCCTTTCTTATGAGCTCGAATACCGGGGGGATGGGCCAGGCGCCTTTTTCTATTACGGCCTTTACTGCCTTTGGCAGGACGCGCGGGATGTTGTCGAGAAAACCTCCGCCGGTGATGTGGGCCATGCCGAGGACGTTGCATTTCTTAAGGAGCTTTAATACCGGCTTCACATATATGCGCGTCGGGGCGAGCAGTACCGAGCCTATGTCCTTTTTGAAACCGGCGGGCTTATCACTTGCCTTGAGTCCGAGCCGTTCGAAGACGACCTTTCTCGCGAGCGAATATCCGTTGGAGTGAAGGCCGCTCGAGGCGAGGCCTATGATCGCGTCGCCGGGCCTTATCTTCGACCCGTTGATTATATTTTTTCTGTCCACCACGCCTACGGCGAACCCCGCCAGATCGTACTCTCCCGGCTTGTATAGTCCCGGCATCTCGGCGGTCTCACCGCCTATGAGCGCGCAACCCGCGTCCTTGCACCCGGTTGCTATCCCCTTTACGACCAGGGAGGCGCGCCTTGCGTCGAGCTTGCCTGTAGCGAAGTAGTCGAGGAAGAAGAGGGGCTCTGCGCCGCTTACGAGTATGTCGTTGACGCTCATGGCGACGAGGTCTATGCCGACGGTGTCGTGTCTGTCGGCCATGAAGGCTACCATCAGCTTCGTGCCGACGCCGTCTGTCGAGGATACGAGGACCGGGTCTTTCAGGCCTTTGAACCTCGCGGAGAAGAGCGCGCCGAAGGCGCCTATGTCCCCGATGACTTCCTTCCTGTAGCTCGACCGTACATGCGGCTTGATGAGGTCTACGAGCCTCATCCCTTCGTCGATGTCGACTCCTGCGTCTCTGTATGAAAGTGGTTTTTTCATAGCCCAATAGATTAATCGAAACGGTTTTCAAAGTCAATGAAAGTCGGCTTGAGTGCCTTTTCCATGTTCCGGGAGATTCGCCAAGCCCCTTTATTCTCCCTGATCCCGTCGTCCGGTTTTGTGGTTAGCACATTTTAATGTGCCATCTTGAACATAAAATTATGCATTCATGTTCAAGTCAGATTTAAAACTAAAGTCAAATCCTTTCAATTTTTCTGATGTTTTTACAACAATGGTTGTTGGCACTGGTGTTGCACTACATAAAATAGCAAATCCAAAAAAAAAGGGAGAGCGGGGGTTGGTCAATTAACCGGTTAGGGGGGTTTAGGGATGGGTATTCTGCCACGCGCCTTTCACCATGTGTTGAGGCGTTTGTTGCATGAGACCCGGTCAGCCAGTCAATCAAAGGGAGGTAGAGGATGCGTATCACGGAGATCAAGGTCCTGCCGGTGGACGGAGACGAGAAGCTCAAGGCCTATGTGACTATCAAGCTCGATGACTGCTTTGTAGTAAGGGACATGAAGGTCATCAAGGGGACGACCGGCTACTTCGTCGCAATGCCGGCCAAGAAGATGAAGGACGGGACCTACAGGGACCTTGTGCACCCTCTCGACAAACCCACACGCCAGAAGCTCGAAGAGCTCGTCCTCGACGAATACAACAAGATACAGAGAGATGACGAAAGGCCCTCCCTTCGGGAGGCCCTTTAGAAGGTTTTTTTTGCACCCGGTTCCCGCCCCTCCCGTCCGTCCCCCTTAAGAGGGGGGCGGACGGCGTGTTCCTTATGAAGGCTGCTGAATAGAGGAAAATTATGGCTGTCCCCGTTTGGACCGGTCTTCAGAAATAGTTGACCTTTTCTGATTAATGTGTTGAAATACCTGAACCCTCAAGGCCCCTGGCTTGCAACGCCAAGGGCTTTTTGGCTTGGAGCGCTGGAACAAACGCGATTTATATGATATATTTCCGTTGCGCTCAGTCATCTGCGGCTTAAGCGCACGTCCCGGCTACGGAGCAACGGTGACATCCTTGAACGAATCTTACGGAGGGGCTTTCTGAGGGTAGCTCTCATACACGACTGGCTGACAGGTATGAGGGGCGGGGAGAAGGTCCTTGAGGTCCTTTGCGAGATATTCCCGGAGGCAGACCTCTACACCATAATCCATGTCCCCGGCTCGGTTTCGGGTATAATTGAGAATAGAAAGATCGTAACATCCTTTATCCAGAGGCTTCCTGGGGCAAGGTCGCGGTACAGGTCGTTCCTGCCCCTCTTTCCGATGGCCGTAGAGGGGTTCGATCTCTCCGGCTACGACCTCGTGGTCTCGAGCAGTCACTGCGCGGCCAAAGGGGTGATACCGCCCTCGAAGGCGCTCCATGTCTCTTACGTGCATACACCCATGCGCTACGTATGGGACATGTACAACGACTACTTCGGCCCGGAGAGGACGGGCTTCCTAAAAAGGAAGGCGATAGGCGTATTCTCTCACTATCTCCGGATGTGGGACATCACTTCGAGCGCGCGGGTCGACCATTACATCGCCAACTCCGCCCACGTCGCGAGGAGGATCGAGAAGTGCTACAGGAGGGGGTCATCTATAATACACCCTCCTGTCGACTGTTCGAGGTTCAGCGCGTCCAAGGGGGACGGGGGCTATTACCTCGTCGTCTCGGCCTTCGCCCCTTACAAGAGGATAGACATAGCTGTCGAGGCCTTCAACACGCTCGGCAGGAGGCTCGTCATCATAGGCTCGGGACAGGACGAGAAGCTGCTTAAGTCAAAGGCCTCTTCAAACATAGAGTTCCTGGGCTGGAAGTCGGATGCGGATCTCGCCTCATACTATTCCGGGTGCAGGGCGCTCCTTTTCACAGGCGAGGAGGACTTCGGAATAGTCCCTCTCGAGGCCATGGCATCGGGGAGGCCCGTCATAGCCTTTGCAAGGGGCGGGGCGCTCGAGACGGTCGTTCAGCCGGGTTCAGGCGATGAAGCCCCCACGGGGCTGTTTTTCAACGAGCAGACAGCCGGCTCCCTCATCGAGGCGGTCAAGGCCTTCGAAGCCTCTCCTGATCTGTTCGTCCCGGAGCGCATCAGGAGGCACGCGCTTAAGTTCGACAGGCCCTTGTTCAAGGAAAGGCTTAAGGAACATATCTTCGGGTTATACAACGGTCCTCGGGTGAAGGAGTACGATGCTTAAGAAGCACAGCCAGCTTTTTGAGTCCCTGCTATTCATATCCGACCTCCTGATAATAGCCTTTTCATGGATAGCTTCCTTCTATTTAAGGTTCTATTCGGGGCTCCCCGTTGAAAAGGGCATACCGGATTTTTATCTATACTGCCTTCTCCTCATCCCCATAATCGTCATCTGGGGCTTCGCGTTCAAGGGCTTCGGCTTATATCGGCCGAAGAGGATAGGCTCGCACCTCTCCGAGGTATTCGACATCACCAAGGCTTGCGTGATCTCGGCCCTCATACTCATCTCCATCACGTTCTTTTTCCGCCAATACGAGTTCTCCAGGCTCGTCTTCCTGTTTTTCGTGGCGATCAACATCATATCATTGAGCTTCGCCAGGTGGACATTCAGGGAGGTCTTGAGGTACTTGAGGAGGAAGGGCCATAACATCCGGTTCGCCGTTATCGTAGGCACCGGAGAGCCGGCGTTAGCGGTGGTCAAAAGCCTCGAGCGCCACCCGGAGGTAGGCATAAAACTCCTTGGCCTGGTAGGCACCAGAGACGGGACCGTCGGGACGAATGCGGGCGGGGTCCCGGTGCTTGACTCATACAGGAATTTAAGGGGGCTCATCGTAAGCAGGCGCATAGACCAGGTCTTCATCGCGCTCACATGGGAAGAGCACGCGAAGGTAGTCGAGGTCCTCTCGCTCATAGGGGACGAGGCCGTTGACATAAAGGTCATACCCGACCTCTTCGAGTTCATGACTTTAAGGGGTGGAGTGGAAGAGTTCGACGGGATGCCTATCCTGAACCTCCAGAACTCTCCCCTGTACGGATGGAACATGATACTTAAGCGCTCGGCCGACGTGCTCTTCGCCTCAGCCGCGCTCGCCGTCGTCTCTCCTCTCATGCTGCTCGTCGCGCTCCTTATAAAGCTCACCTCCCGCGGCCCGGTCCTCTTCAGGCAGGAGAGGATGGGCATAGGGGGCGATACCTTCCAGATATTGAAGTTCCGCTCCATGCGTACCGACGCCGAGGCGTCTACAGGGGCCGTCTGGGCCTCCAAGGACGATCCGAGGAGGACCCGGCTCGGGACTTTGCTCCGCTCCACGAGCATTGACGAGCTCCCGCAGCTCTTCAATGTCCTCAAGGGCGACATGTCGGTCGTCGGCCCGCGTCCCGAAAGGCCTGTCTTCATACAGGAGTTCAGGAAGAACATCCCCCACTACATGCTCCGCCACAAGATGAAGGCGGGCATCACCGGCTGGGCGCAGGTCAACGGCTGGAGGGGCAATACCGACCTCGGAAAGAGGATAGAGCACGACCTCTACTACATCGAGAACTGGTCGCTCGTCTTCGACATCAAGATACTCTGGCTCACCATCTGGAAGGGCCTCATAAACAGGAACGCGTACTGATGAGGGACGTGATTGTCGAATGATAAAAGCGCCTCTCCTCGGTCTCTTCTGCTTTATACTCTTCCTCGCCGTCCATGTGATAGTATTCAGGACAAAGGAGCTTAAGGAACGGTTCCGCGCCCTCGTGATAATCTTTCTGTCCGTCATCCCGGTATATCTTATAGGGTACTGGGTCATCCCCTCGGGCTACATGGTGCTCGCGCCCCTTGGCAACTCCCCGGCGGACCAGTGGCTCTCTCTTGAGACCGTCTACAGGCTCACATGGTTGGGTAACTTCCTTGCCGGGTTCGGCCTCTATGTCTTTCTCTTCCTCGGCTACTGCCAGTTCTACTTCATAGTCGACAGGTCGATCTCCGTGAGGATAATGATGGAGATAGAGGGCTCGGCGGCGAAGAAGATGAGCTTCGAAGAGATCAGGGGCGCGTATTCATTCGAGGTCATATTCAGAAGGAGGCTCGGCCACATGGTCGAGGGCGGATACCTGAAGGACGAGGGCGGGTATTACTCGAACACTAAAAAAGGCCGGGCCGAGGCGCTCCTATTCGCTTTTTTAAAGGACTTCCTCAGGCTCGGAAAGGGCGGGTAGGCGTTATCCGTCAAGAGCGCCTGCGAATCGCCGTTATATTATAAATTGATTGCATAAGAACCGATACTTTGGTATCTTTTTCAGGTCCTTGGGGCGCGGTTTTGAGCCTTATTCCCTTACACGATAGTCATTGCGAATAATAACGGAGGTTCCGGTCATATGAATATCTGCGTCATCGGCACGGGTTATGTGGGGCTCGTCACAGGGACCTGTTTCGCCGACTTCGGCGTCAATGTGAGCTGTGTCGACAAGGACGTCCAGAAGATAGAGATGTTGAAGCGCGGCGAGATCCCGATTTACGAGCCGGGGTTGAAGGAGCTCGTCGACAAGAACATAAACGAGAAGAGGCTCACCTTCACTACCGACTTGAGCGACGCGATAAAGAAGTCCCTCGTCATATTCATAGCCGTCGGCACCCCGCCCAGGGACGACGGCTCCGCGGACCTCTCCTACATCGAGGAGGTCGCCCGCACGATAGCGGAGAACCTGAACGGCTACAAGGTGATAGTGACCAAATCCACGGTACCGGTCGGCACGGGGTCGCTCATCGAGAGGATAATATCGGGCGAGCAGAAGGGCGAGTTCAAGTTCGACGTCGCCTCCAACCCCGAGTTCCTGCGCGAGGGCTCGGCCCTCGAGGACTTCATGAGGCCGAACAGGGTCGTCATAGGCGCGAGGTCGCCTCAGGCCGTGGCTATCATGAAAGACCTGTATTCGCCCCTCTATCTCATCGAAACGCCGTTTGTCGTAACCGACATAGAGACCTCCGAGCTCATAAAATACGCCTCCAACGCCTTCCTCGCGACGAAGATATCGTTCATAAACGAGATGGCGAACATATGCGAGAGGGTGGGGGCGGACATACACATGGTCGCCAGGGGCATGGGCCTCGACCACAGGATAGGGCCCAAGTTCCTCCACCCCGGCCCCGGCTACGGCGGGTCGTGCTTCCCCAAGGACACCTCCGCCATAGCCAAGATCGCCAAACAGTGGGGTTACACCTTCAAGATTGTGGAATCCGTCATCGAGGTGAACAGCCATCAGAGGGAGGTCATGCTCGACAAGATA
>JACREV010000143.1 GCA_016218095.1 Deltaproteobacteria bacterium
AGGATGCGCTTCGGCCGGTTCTCGGCGTTTATGCCGCAATCGACGACCTCTACGCGCGAAGACGCCTTGAATACGCCCTTGGATTCGTTATTAACGAATACCGTATAGCTATTTCGGCCCTCTGCCTCAGGCAGCCACTTTACGAGGTTCCTTATGTACGTCTCGCTCCCGCCGACCTTTCCGGGGAGGAGGTATAACGCGTTTATCCCTATCCTCAAAGGCAAGCTACAGACCCCCTACCCTTCAACAACTTTTCTGTAGAGCGCGAGCGTCTCTCTTGCGCACCTCTCCCAGGAAAACTTCGAGGCCCTCACCCGCCCCTTTTGACGCATATTTTTCCTCAAGCCCTCGTCGGAGAGGAGCGCGCGGAGCGCCTCCCCGAGCTCTCCGGCGTCTGTCGGGGTAACGAGCCGCGCGGCATCCCCCGCGACCTCGGGCATCGATGAGACGTTCGACGTGATGACAGGAGCCCCGCATGACATAGCCTCGAGTATCGGCAACCCGAAGCCCTCGTAGAGCGAAGGGTACGCGAATACCGAGGCTCCGGAATAGACCGCGCTCATGTCGTCCTTGCCGATGTACCCGGCAAAGCGGACGGAATCTTCAATGCCGAGCCTCTTTACAACCCCGGGTATGTCGCTGTTCTTCCACCCCTTGCCTCCGGCTATGACGAGCGGGAACTCATTTTTGATCCCTGCCGGGAGCGTGGCGTAGGCTTCAAGGAGCGTCTTTATGTTCTTCCGGGGCTCATTCGAGCCGACGAAGAGGACGTATCTTTCCGGAAGAGAGTATTTGAGCCGCGCTGATTTTAAAACTTCGGGGTCCTCAACGGGCCTTAAGTCGCCGGCCGCGGCAAGATGAGTGACTGTAATAAGCCCCGGCGGGGCGTCGAGGTAATTGACTAGGTCGGCCCTGGTCGACTCCGATATCGCGATTATCGCGTCCGCGTACTTTATAGCGTCCTTTATGCCGTCGAGGCAGTGCCTGATGTTCGCCTTCCTGTGGCACTCGGGGTGGGTGAGGACGGTGAGGTCGTAGACCGTTACGATGAGCTTCTTTTTCTTGTCCCTGAACCTCGGCACACAGAATGTGTTGCTGTGGACGACGTCAGCGTCAATTTCGCCGAGCCCGTAATCCTTGAACGACTGCGGTAGAATCGGCCCCTGCAGGTACCTGTAGAGCTGGAACGGCACCGGGATGTCCTTGAAGACCACCTTGAAGTTGCCTTCGTTCGGCAGGTCCACCTTCCGGGCCGAAGGGCGCGTAATGCGTTTTAAGACCGGATAGAGTATGTAGAGCGTGTAGCTGTTCTCCTTATCAATCCTCGATAAGGCGCGGGCGAGGTTCCGCGAATACTGGCCGATGCCGCCGGGCTCGCCCGGCACAAGACTGCAATCAAAGGCTATTTTCATCTTCCTTAAACGCCATCGCTCTCCGGAAAGAATTTCTAAGGCGGCTGACCTCTTTACGCCCTTCCTTCTATCAGGCCCTGTGACTTAAGGTGATCGAGGACTGTCTCGGCGGCCTCCTCGGCGCCGATTTTATCGGTCTTTATGTGGAGCTCGGGCCTGTGCGGCTCTTCGTACGGCTCGTCGACCCCTGCAAGGTGCTTCATCTCTCCGCTACGCGCCTTCGAGTACGCGCCCTTCCCGTCCCTCTCCGAGCAGACGTCGACCGGGCAGTCGACGAACACTTCTACGAAACTCCCCTTGCCCCCGGTGTGCTCTATCATCTTTCTCACTTCGTCCCGCGCTGAGCGCGAGGCGGATACCGCGGAGACGAGCGTCGGGACCCTGTGCTTCGTCAGGAGCTCGGCGACCCAGCCGAGCCGGAGGATACTCGTGTCCCTGTCCTCCTTGGTGACCCCGAGCCCCTTCGAGAGAAAGGTCCTCGAGTCGTCGCCGTCGAGGACCTCGACGTTCGTGACCCCGAGCTCCTTGAGCCTCAAGTGGACCCTGCTGGAGAGGGTCTTCTTACCGGCACCTGAGAGACCCGTGAACCAGACCGTAAAACCCTTCTGCATCCCGTACCCCCTTATGGACCGAGACGGCTACCTCTTGCTGTACTGGATGTCATAGTACTCGAGGTACTCCCCTGAGATTATCTTCTCCCACCAGGACCTGTTCTTTATGTACCACCCGACCGTCTCCCGTATCCCCTTTTCGAACGAGTATCCGGGGGTCCAGCCGAGTTCTTTTTCAATTTTTCCGCAGTCTATGGCGTATCTCCTGTCGTGTCCGGGCCTGTCCTTTACGAATGTTATGAGCGACGACCTCTTTCCAATGAACGGGTATTCTTTTTTAAGCACATCGTCCGCTGAGACCGCCTCGTCGACGATCGCGCAGACGAGGTTGACTATGTCGATGTTCTTCCACTCGTTCCTGCCGCCTATGTTGTAGGTCTCGCCGAGTCGGCCCTTTGAAAGTACGGCGTCTATCGCCGAGCAGTGGTCGAGGACAAAGAGCCAGTCGCGGACGTTCCTGCCGTCGCCGTATACGGGGAGAGGCCTGCCCTTAAGGGCGTTTATTATCATGAGCGGTATGAGCTTTTCCGGGAACTGGTAAGGGCCGTAGTTGTTCGAGCAGTTGGTGGTGAGCGTCGGGAGCCCATAGGTGTGGTGGTAGGCTCTGACGAGGTGGTCGCTCGACGCCTTCGATGCGGCGTATGGCGAGTTAGGGCTGTAAGGCGTCGTCTCGACGAAGAGGCCCGTCTCTCCCAAAGACCCGTAGACCTCGTCGGTCGATACGTGCAGAAACCTCTTCGACTCCGACGGCGCGCCGTCCTTCCGCCAGTGCCTCCTCGCGGCTTCGAGTAGCGCGAACGTCCCGAGGACGTTCGTCTCTATGAAGGCCCTGGGGCCGAGTATCGAGCGGTCGACATGTGACTCCGCCGCGAAGTTTACGACAATATCTATCCCCTCGCGCTTGAAGAGCTTGTCGAGTAGATCCTCATCCCCTATCTCCCCCTTGACGAATAGGTAGTTCGGGTCCTCTGACAAGGTCTTTAAATTTTCGAGGTTCCCGGCGTATGTGAGCTTGTCCAGGACTATTATCCTGTCGCCGGGATGGGCGGCCCGTGTGTATTGAGTGAAGTTAGCGCCTATGAAGCCCGCGCCGCCGGTAATGAGTATGGTGCGCATCATGCCCCCTCTATTTTATTACTGCCCCGTCCGCCTCTTCGAGCATCTTTACAAGAGACGCCCTCCAGTGAGGAATCCTGACGCCGAAGGTCTTTTTGATCTTCTGTTTGTCGAGCACAGAGTACGCTGGCCTTTTTGCCGGTGTCGGGTACTCGGAGGTGCGTACCGGCTCGATCGTCCTGCACTTTAACGTTGCCCCCATCCTCCTCGATTCCTCCACCACCGCTTCGGCGAAGTCGTACCAGGAGGCGACCCCCTCGTTCGAGTAGTTGTATATGCCGTAGTCGAGCGTCCCCGCCTCTATCGCGTCCACGACCGTCACAACGGCCTCCGCGAGGTCCCCGGTCCAGGTAGGCGTTCCGGCCTGGTCGTAGACTACCCGTATCGCGTCGCGGTCATTGGCGAGCCTCAAGATCGTCTTTACGAAGTTACTGCCTCTCGCCCCGTAGAGCCACGAGGTCCGTATGATGTAGTGCTCCGGGAGGATTTTAAGTATCTCCTCCTCTCCGGCGAGCTTCGATTCTCCGTAGACACTTAAGGGCCCGGTCGGGTCCTCCTCGATATACGGTGTTGGCTTCCTGCCGTCGAAGACGAAGTCGGTAGAGATGTGCACAAGCGGCGCGCCGACTGCGGAGGCGGCCCTCGCGAGGTTCCTCGCGCCGTCCCTGTTTACGGCAAAGGCCCGCTCCCTCTCCTTTTCGGCGAGGTCCACTTTAGTATACGCCGCCGTGTTAATGATGCATCCCGGCCTTAAGCGCGCGGCCTCGAAGCCGACCTTATCCGCGTCGGTTAT
>JACREV010000006.1 GCA_016218095.1 Deltaproteobacteria bacterium
CCAATACCGTTACGAACCTCGGCACGGGGTCTTCGGCATCGTCAGACGTGAAGTTCTATCTCTCGACGGACGCGGCCTACGACGCGGCAGACACGTATCTCGGATCGAGGTCGCTCTCGAGCATCTCCGCTTCCGGGACCTCGAGCGCGAACACGTCCGTGAAGATACCGGTCGCGACAACCGCCGGGACATACTACATAGTCGCTGTAGCGGACGCGATGGGGTCGAACCCGGAATCCGACGAGACGAACAACACGGCCTCTACCGGCGCGGTATCCGTCTCATACGGGATCGACCTGACGGTCGCCTCAATAAGCGCCCCTGCGTCAGCCGCGGCCGGGGCGTATGTCACGGTCGCGAATACCGTTACGAACCTCGGCGTCGGGACCTCGGCCTCGTCGGACATAAAGTTCTATCTCTCGACGGATGCGGCCTTTGACTCCGGGGACACATATATGGGATCGAGGACGTTGTCGAGCATCTCCGGCTCCGGCTCATCGGTCGCAAATACCTCGGTGAGGATACCTTCCACTACCGCCGGGGGCGTGTATTACATCATAGGCGCAGCCGACGCGTCCGCGACGAACCCCGAGAGCGACGAGACGAATAACACAGGGTCCACCGGGCAGATAAGCGTGAGCGGGCTTTAGGGTGGCGGCTTTCTCCAGGCGATAGCGAGCGTCAGTACAATGTTACTGACGCTCGCTATCGCATGAGTGTTCTGCTCATTACTTTTCGTGACAGGTCCTGCAAATCCCGCTTCCGGTATTTCCGCCGATCCTTCTCAAAAAGTTTCCGTCAGAGCAGTCCTCGCCTGCCGTACAGTAGGTGATGAGGCCCCCTTCATCGTTCCATGTAGGCTCTGCCTCGTCCCAGCTTAGGTTCCTGAAGTGCGGGTCGTGGCATGAGGAGCACTCGACCTTTCCGTTCCTGAGGAGATTCGATATGGTGGCTGTATCGGAAATGAAACCCTTTACCGCCCAGCGGTTCTGGGCCAGATTGCCGCTGAATGCCGTGCTGGCGGATGAGGCCAGTTCGCTGGTAAGGTCTATTGCATTGATCGTGGTATTCGTGGGCCTCAAGCCCGCCCTGTCCGGAATGTAATCTACGGATACGGGGTGGTCATTCCTTAAATCCAGCCCGAGATTGAGCCTGGTCGCCGGGTTTTCCGACCAGCCCAATGTGTCTGTGTGGCATGCGGCGCATATTGTGCTTCCAAAATGAGAAAAGATGAGAGGCTCTACTTGTCCCGGCATCCACCAACGATTGGTGCCGTACGGAGTCCATCCCTTCCCAGGGGTGTTCAGGAGGTCGTCCCATGATGTCACCCCGTCATGGCAGCTCAGGCAGGCAAGCGTCGAGCCCCCTATGCCGACGTTGGCTATCGAGGAGCCGCCCAGGGTCTCTCCGTACGCGGTGAATGACGTCGGGGCCGAGGTGTTCCTGTTCCACAGGGGGCTCAGGTTATTGGAGGTGTTTGAAAAATGCGGGGTGTGGCAGAAGACGCATACCTCTGTCGTGGCATCCGTGGTTATGACCCTGCCCATGGAGCCCATGTTGTGCCTCGAGTTGGCAATGCCGCTCGCGGCAAGGCCCGCCGGATAGTCGTTGACGCTCGCCGCCTGAGATGATGCGCAAAAAAACGCTGTTGCTGAGACCGCAAAGAGGCTATAAAGCATTTTTTTCATATAGACCTCGCATGAAAAGATTTTTTATTCAATAAAGGCAACGCAACCTCAAGACTTAACCTTGACTGAACGTGGCGCCCATCGCCAAACGCGGCATCCCATAGCCGAAAGGCGGCAAACATCACCGGGGTCTCTTTTGGCCCGCCATGAGCCACAGGCATTTTGGGAATGAAGTCAGGTCCTTTGTTTTTTAAAACCAAAAAAAAATGCCACTTATAAAAGTGGCATCCATAGCCAGACCCTATCAGGCCGCCCTGACCTTGAGGTCTTTTTAAGTAATGTTTTTAATTTTAATAATTTTAATCATTATTAATTGAATATTAATATTTGTCAATACAAAAATAATGGAATGATTGATATAATGGTTATAAACCTTACGTTAGAGATTATTTTGATGTAAAAAACTTTTCTAAACCTTAAAATTTTTTCAAGCTGCACTCACACAAGACGAGAATGCCCGGCGATGCCAATTTTTCTGTCGAGAGTCTGAGGGATGCGGTGGCGGCGCTCGTTCAAAAGCGGTTGCAATGCGGTGACATGGAAAAGAAAAAGGGTTAGGCTATAAATAGCCTAACCCTTTGATTTTACTGGCGGTCCTACCGGGATTCGAACCCGGGTTTCAGCCTTGAGAGGGCCACGTCCTAGGCCTCTAGACGATAGGACCGAAAATTAACTTTAGAAAGATAACCTATGACGAGAGCGGTTGTCAACTGGAAATAGGCTCTGCCGAGCGAAAATTTACTCTGAGGCCGACTTTATCGCCTTTATGATGATCTCGGTAGAGGCCTTGAGCTTCTCTATAGCCTTCCCTTTCTCGCCCTTCTCCAGAGCCGCGGCGGCCTCGTCCTTCAAGGCCATGCCGTCGTTTAAAAGGCGCGAGGGCTCTACTTTGTCCTCGGTCACGACCTGGGTGGCGAAGTATATATACGAGTTGTTCTTCTTGAGCTCGTAGGCGAGCAGGGCCGCCTCATCGGTAACGGACGGTTTCGGGAAGGTGATGATGTCGTTCTGCGACCTCTTTATCTCCTTTACCGCGGCGGTTGAGAGCCTGTAGGCCCTGTTGAGGTCGTCGAGTGCGCCGTCCATAAGCCCTGCGGCGAGGTTCTTCTTCGCGGAGACATAAAGCGCCTTCGTCTCCTTGAGCTTTTCGTTAGCGCCGGCGTTGGCGTTCTGGGCAAGGAGCCTCTCTGCGGTCCTTATGAATATCTCGACCTCGTCCATGGACTTCCTTATCTGCGCCTCTTTTCTCTCTATCTCGTGCTTCTCCCTTAAGACCAGCTCCTCCTCTATGACGGAGTCCCTGATCGTAGCGTCCTTCTGGTTTTTCGAGAGTATGATCGCGCTTACGGCGAGGTGGGTTGATTCGGATATATCCTCGAGAGCGAACTCGTACTCGCCTTTCCTGTAGTGCTCCATGCCTTCCTCTGAGGCCTTCTCCGCCATCCTGAGGAAAGAGGCCGCCTCCTTGCTGTTCCCGTCCGTTATTATCTGCCCGGCGGCCTTGAGGAACGCCTTGTTAGTCTTCATCCTGTGCTCCAGAGTCTTTACTGTCTGGGCTTTGGCCTGGCCGTTCTCCTCGGCCGACGACGGAGCCGGGGACCATGCAAGCGAGATCGTGACAGCGAGAATGAGCGCGAGAACCCTGAACATTGCTCCCTCCTTCATGCTACAGAATTAAAAAAACCTATCCGCCGAATTCGAACCTCAAGGCGCGTACCACCTCGAAGACGCCCTTCTCGACGCCGCCGTCGGCCCTGAATAAGAGCCAGCTCGATTCGGAAAAGTACCTCATCCTCTTCGCCGCCTCGAGCGCCGTCTCCTTACCGCCGTCCGCTATGAAGAAGCATATCACCTTTGAGGGTATGTGGGGGTTGCGTGTCGAGAGGACGAGGACCGCCCCTTTCCTCGGAAAACTCTTGCCCCCTATGCGGAACTCATCTTCAGCAACGGACGCGTGCTTCGCGAGGTACTGTCCCGTGAGCCACATCATCGAGTTCTCGCCCGGGCCGCCGAGCACGAGGACGGAGGCCGAGGCGAGGAAGTCCTTAACGCCTATCTCCGCGTCCGAGGTCGTCTCGAGCCCGTAGTCCTTTGAAAGGAGGCCCGCTACAGGCGTGTACTTTTCGTTCGGCTTATTTCTGTTCGGGAGCACCATCACGCTCGCCTTGTCGCCGAGGAGCGTCGCAATGGAGGGCGGGACCTCCTCGTCCTTCAATATCCTGAAGGTCTGATACTCGGGGTCTATTTCGAATGAGGCGGGGGCGGAGGCGAGGTCGAACGAGACCTCGGTCCTTTCATCTCTTACCCGTATATTCCTCCAGACATCCCCCTCTTCAGTCTTTATGAGCACCGGGAGGTCCAGGATGTAAGGCTCTCCAGCCTGCACTACCGTGAACTTAAGGATATGGAGCGCGCCCTTTTTCTCCCTTGCCGCGCCTTCAATCGATAGTCTCGGGCCGCCGGCCCTTTTGAGCCACTCGTCGAAGAACCAGCCGAGGTCCTCGCCCGAGGCCTTCTCGAAGCTCTCCCTTATGTCGGTCCATGACGCGCTCCTCCCGGCGTTTGACGAATAGAACCCCCGGAGGCCCTTCCCGAAGGCCTCTTCCCCGAGGAGCTCTTCCAGCATGTTGAAGACCATAACGCCCTTGTTGTAGCCTACGGCCCTCGACGCCGTCGTCGTAGAGTCCTGGAAGTCCTTCAATGCTATATTCGAGCCTTCGGCGAAGTTCTTGTACGCCCGGAGCTTTTTGAGCCTGAAGTCGACGGCGGCCTTTTCACCCTTCCTCCTCTCATATAGATAATCGGCGGTGTAGGTGGTAAGGGCCTCGACCCAGTTGCCGACTGATGAGTCGATGAATACGGAATTCCCCCACCAGTTGTGGGCGATCTCGTGGCCGAGGGAGGTGTCAGGTATGAAGGGGAGCCTTATTACCGACGAGCCCATGAGCGTGAACGACGGCATCCCGTAGCCTGTCGGGAGGAAGCTCTCGACTACGGCGAATTTTTTATACGGGTAAGGGCCGATGAGCGAGCCGTAGAGGTCGAGGTATTCCTTTGTCTTATCCATGTAGGTCTTCGAGAGGGCGTCGTCTCTTTTGAAGAAGAAGGTGTATATGTCTATCCCTTTGTACCTCTCTCCTGTGACGGCGTATTTCGCGGCGACGAGGTCCGCGCCGTCGAGCGCTTCGGTCGAACTCCATATCTCCACGGCCCGCCCGTTCTCTTCGTCCGCATTTACGAGGTCGCCTTCGGAGACGGACCGGAAGCCATTGGGGAGCGAGACCTTCAACGTAAAGGGGGCGAGCCCGTCGTCTTCCTGCGGGTACCAGAGGGACGATGACGGGAGGAAGACGCCTTCTTCCCCGATTACTCCGTCGTCGAGGTAGGCCACCCCGCGTTTGACCTTTTCAAAAGCCTCGGTTGTGGACTCGAACCCTCCCTCAAAGGCGATGTCGAGCTTTGTATTCTCTCCTGCGCTCACCTTTACCGTTATCGCGTGGGCCTTCTCGTTAGGGACCTTCGCAGTATCGAACTTGACGGGCCTTCCCATGTGCTCGATCTGAAGGACCTTCGAGCCTTCCCTGATATAGAGCTTTAGCTCCGCGGTCCCGGGCTTTAGCGTCACGGTGTCGGTGCCTGCGACTTTGCGTCCGGGTATATCGACCGTTACGTCGATGTGGTGAGAGGCGACTCCGCCGCCCCGGGTTCCGCCGCCGGCGTGCGAGAAGGGGACCGCAACCATAAGGAAAATGAAAAGAAACGCAAAGGTTTTTAAGAGGATAGCCATCGGTAGAAGTCTATCACAAGAAAACGCAGAGGTCTACTTCGAGGTCTCCCTGTCCTTTTGCCTCCTTCGTCCGAATTTGACGACCCCTGCTATCATAGCGATAACGGCCATGGCCACGTTTATCCCGCCGGCTACGGATTCCGTTAAGAGGGCTTTCCGGAATACAGGCGATAGCGACCCTGCCGCAATCGAGGCGTTCGCCGAGGCGAGGGCGTTATTTGCCGCGGGGACGATAATGAAGTGCGCGTTAAGGACGATGAGTATGGCGAGGGCGAGCTTAAGCTTCAGCCACCCCTCGCTCAAGCCCCTCCCGCGAAATACCATAATCAACCCGCTTGCAACAACGAGCCAGAGCCCTGGCAGGGTGATAAAGGCCGTGCCGGAAGATATCATGGCCCTTCCGAAGGCGAGGTCCGGCAGGGTCGAGTCCTTTATAAGCTCTGATATGAG
The DNA here is from genome assembly GCA_016218095.1 of Deltaproteobacteria bacterium. Lineage (GTDB taxonomy): Bacteria > Desulfobacterota > GWC2-55-46 > GWC2-55-46 > GWC2-55-46 > GWB2-55-19. The sequence goes on from JACREV010000006.1 coordinate 5,926, forward strand.
CGTAAAGACCGCGATGGACCCAAGGAACAACGCCATGCCAACGAGGTGAAGGAACTTTATCGCCTTATCCATATTTTTTTCCTTTCATGCCCTTATTTGTTAGTATGCAAACTATTTGGCGAAAAAAAATCACCTTTCCATATTGCTTATGACCCTCCGGAGCGCGTCCTTCAACGCATCGGAGTCCCCGGGCTTAAGCCCTTTTGAAGCGGCCCTGTTCACCTCGTCTGCAAAGGAGGGGAGCTCCTCCATGAGCCTCCTGCCCCTGCCGGTCAGATGGACAGCGACCACCCTTCTGTCCTTCGTCTCCTTGAGCCTCTTTACGAGCCCCTTTTTCTCAAGCCTTCCGACTATCCCGGTGATAGTCGGCTTGTCGAAGAAGAGCCTCCTGCATATCTCC
>JACREV010000142.1 GCA_016218095.1 Deltaproteobacteria bacterium
CCCCGGCCTCTCCTCGGGAGGGTGGCGGCTCGCCATCTGGCTCACCTTAAAGCCAAGGTGGCCGATAGCGGGCATGAGGAACTCCTCGTTCCCGAAGTGCGCGTGGAAGAGCATCACGCCCTTCCCCTTCTTTAAAGCCCTCTCGATATGCTCGAGCCCCTTGTACTCGACCAGCGTGCGGATATTGGACGCATTCAGCGACGGGTACATGAATATTTCCGTCGAATTGAAGGCGTATATCCTGAACGCCTCTTTTTCCATCTCCGGCTCGGTCCTGCCGAAGAGAAACCTGAACCCGTCGTCGAGGACCTTTCTCTTGCCGCCCGCCGCGTAATACATGACCGACCCGGCGAGCCCGGCGAGCCGGTAGCTCAAGCTCCGCGGCGCCGTCTGTACAAAGAGCCTCAAGCCGACCCAGTAGAGGAGCCTTGCGAGCTCCTGCGCATAGACCCGTATCAGTCCCATCCTCATTGGATCGCCGGGGTCAGTTGAGCTTGCCGAACGGCGGTTGACCGTACCCCAGGAGCCTCGCGTAGTGGCACGGGTACTTTCTCATGTAGTCCTCAAGGAGGGCGGCAAACGCCTTCACCCCGTCCTCGACCGTCTTTATGCCGGAGAGCGGCGGCTCGATTATAAGCCTGTGCCTGCCGTTCTTTTTTCTCACCATGAAGACCGGGACTATCGGGGAGCCCGCCATGAGCGCTATCCTGACCGGCCCGGTCATGAACTCCGCGTCTATGTTGAAGAACCTGACCTCCGTCATGTTCTGCCCCATGCCGTCCATGGAGATGGCGAGTATCTCGTTCTTCTCAAGCACCTTGAGCGCGGCCCTCATCTGGTTATTCAGAAAGATGAAGTTGGCGGGCAGGTACTTCTCGCACTCGCCCTTGAGCCTGAACCAGCTCATCATGAGCCCGTCGGATTTTCTGTTCAGGACCTTTTCTATGTTCGCTACGGCGTCGCCGCTTGCGAGCCCGACCTGGTTTATCTTGTAGCCCCTGTGGCCGAGGCCCGGCATGAGCATGTGCTCGTTCCCGAAGTGCGCGTGCAGGAGCACCACACCCTTTTTTAGTTTAAGCGCGTCGTCGAGATGGACGAGCCCCTCGGCCTCGACGAACCTCCCGATGTTCCGGCTCCCGAGCCTCTTATAAAGGAAGACCTCGAACTCGCTCATGATGTAGTTTACGAACGAGCGCCGCGCAACTTCCTTTGCGTCGACGCGGGAGCTCCCCATGAGCTTTTCGAGGTTCCTCTCTATTATCTCCCCCCTCGCCTTCGCCACAGCACAGTATAACATACCCCCGAGCCTGCCCATAACATAAATCACGGAGGCCGGCAGGAGCGGCGCGACGGCCCTGAACGGCCCCATGAGCAACCATTTTATTACGCCTCTTATCAGGGACTTCACGGCTTCTCCCCCTACCCGGCGGCCCCGAGGCCCGGCCTCTTGGCGGCATACGGGAAGAGCCCGGCGCGGCGCGCGAGGAAATGGTAGAGTATTGCCGAGAGGAGCGTGAACGAGGCGAGCATGGCAAGAGCCGCCCCGATGGCCCCCCAGGCAGGCACGAGCGCGATCGTCATAACGGCGTTAAGGGTGAATGCCACCGCCCATGCCTTTACCACGTCTGCCTGTCTGTCTATCGAGATGAGCGCGAACTCCATGAGGGTGCTCAGGAAGAGCGGCACCTGGGTCCAGGCGAGCAGGCCCAACACTTTCGACGCCCCCTCGAACCCGGCCCCGAATATCAGCCATATTATCCAGCCCGAGAGGAAAAAGGTCGCTACCGATATGACGAGGCCCGCTAAGAAGAGATACTTCATCGCCCTCGCGCAGAGCTCCCCGACCCTTCCCGCGCCTCCCGCGCCCATCTTCGAAAGGGCCGGGAAAAATGCGATGGAGATGGATACCGGCAGTATCTGCATCTGCATGACTATCGCCTGCGGCGCCTGGTAGAGCGCGACGTCGGCGGCGTCCCTGAAGTATTTTATCGCCATGTGCCCGGCCTTCAACGACCCGACCGCGAATATCACGACGAGGCCGAGCGTGTAGGCCTCTTTTACGTAAAATTTGCACTTCGCGTAATCGAGCCTCATGACGGGACGGACGAACTTCGTGTTCGAGATGTACATGACGGAGACGGTCCTTACGATGTTAGAAGCGGCTATCGCCGCGAAGAGGGCGAGGAATCCGAGGTCGAGGAAAATGACTATGGCGATGAAGGCCAGGTTGGCGGTTCTAAAGAGGAACGTCGTCAGCGTTTCAAACTCCATCCTTTCGAATGCGCGGAAGGTCCCCATGAATACGGACCCGGAGGCCCAGACGAGCTCGGAGACGGACGCTATGACGGTGGCGTAGACTATGTGGGGCGTGCCGAATGAAAACGCTATGAAGACGCCTATGGCGGCGATCGAGAGGACGGACAAGGCCCAGCGGACGATGAGTATTGAGCCGAGGCTCTCCCCCGCCTCGTCCCTGTTTCTCGCAAGCTCCCTGATGGCGATGCGCTCGAGCCCGAAGTACGTCGCCGAGACGAGGAAGCCGACGAGGGCGGTCACGAACGCGAACTCGCCGAAGAGGCTTACGCCGAGATACCTGGCCGTGAGTATGGTGGAGGCGAGCCCCGCGAGCACGTCGAGTATCCTCGAAAGGAAGATCGCCGCGCTGTTGGCCCTGACCTTCCTGTCAAAAGGCCGCAAGGCTTACCCCGGCCTTGTCGGATGGCACGCCCCGCGCTTCCACGGCAGTCCGCCTACCCGGCATTTTCTGTCTCACGGACGGAGCCCAGCGGCTCTCTCAAGCGCCCGTCCCCGGGCGGGACGTCTATGTACTCGAGGAAGAGGATGACCGAGAGCCCGAGCATGGTGCCGAGGAAGAGGGCTACTATCGCGAGGAGCTTCTTATTGGGGAAGTATATGTAGCTCTTGCTGTTCGCCTCGCTCGGGACCTTCGCCTCCTCGATTATGACGGAGTTCGAGATGCTTAACCCCTCCGCGAGACGGGCGGCCTCGAGCTGTGTCTTAAGGTTGTTGACGATGGTCTTCAGCGTGTCCGCCTCGATGCTTATCTTCGAGTAGTCGAACTCGTTCTGGACGACATCCCTCATCTCCTTATCCAGCCTCACCATCTGCTGTCTCGTCACCTTTTCCTGAGCCTTCAGGCTTATGAGGACTATGTCGGTGTCCCCGAGCTTCTGCACGAGGTTGTCGTAGTAGGTGTTCCTGGCGCTCGACTCGTTTGAGAAGGTCTTGTCGATCTCCTTTGCCATCGCGGCCTTCGTCTGCTCTATCTTCTTGTAGACGGCCTTCACGTCCGGGTGCTCGGGGGTAAGGTCGAGGAGCTTCTCGGCGAGAGTGATGTCGAGGTCGTAGAGCTTTGATTTGTAGCTCTTTATGAACGGGTTCGCCTCAAAGCTCTTGGACGAGAGCTTGAACTCGGGCTGTTCCTTGATGGCCTCCTCGGCGGCCTTCCTTATGGCCTTGTTCTCGGTCACCTGCTGCTCTATATCGTCAAGCTTCGACCTCATTTGCGAGAGCTCGGAGAGGAGGTTGTTCTTCTGGGTATCGAGGTTGACGATGAGCTTCTCGCTCTTGAAGTCCACCCTCCTCCTTTCGGCCGCCTCCCAGTCGACCCTCGCCTTATCGTATCTCTCCTCGACGTACTTGCGGGACCTGGCGACGGTATCCCTGTTCAGCTCCCCGAAAAATGCCGAGAACTCGCTGGCGAAGGTGTTCGCTATGTCTACGGCGGTCTTTTCGTCCCTCGCGTAAGCCCTTATCTCGAAGAGCTCGGCGTCGTCTATCTGCTCTACCTCGACACCCGTGCCCTGCGTCAGGACCTTCTTTACGTAGCCGGGCTCGACGAAGAAGTTGAAGTCGTACGGGTTGCCCTTCTTGTCCTTGAGGCCGAGCTTATCGATGACCTTCTCGGCTACCTTCCTGGACTCTATGAGATTCACGAAGGTGTCGGGGAGGTTGTCGGAGTCCGAGTAGCTCATTTTTCCGAAGCTCGACGGGAGGTCGCGGCTGACGAACGAGGGCTGGAGGTTCTGGAGTTGCAGCCATATCTTCGCCCTGACCTTGTAGACGGGTTTGATTATGAAGGAGCCCACAACCGTGACCCCGACAACGGTGGCCAGTATGACGAAAAAGACCAACTTCCTCCGAAGGAATATCTGCCACAACCTTAGGAATTCCATTAAAAAAGCTTCCTCCCTGTTTATTGCCCCGTCTCCGGCAAAACCGATGCACGGCGCCCTTGCGCCTTAACCGCTGTTTTTTCCAAACCCGTCCAGATCCTTACGCGCCGGTCCCGGAGCGTCAGTTCGTCGGTATCGAGAAGTTTATCGCGCCCTCGCCGCCCTGGAGAACGTCCTTGACCTGGGGCCAGAGGACTATGCCCGTCTCGAGGTTGACGACAGGCGAGAGTATCTGCCCGAGATGGGCCATGAACCAGCTCACGTTGGCTATCGCCACCGCCGGCACATAGACTATGTCGCCGTTCTGGAGGACCTTGTCATCCGAGAGGTCGCCGTTCTTCAAGGCCTGCTTCAGGTCCACGGAGTAGACCTGGGGCTTGCCCTTGACCCTCCTTATGAGCATGACGTTCTTGAGCTTCGCGTCATCCGTGTTCCCGCCAGCGTTGGATATCGCCTCCGTGACCGAGGTCTCGTACTCGAGCGGGAATACGCCCGGCGACTTTACCTCGCCGAGAACGAGTATCTTCTGGCTCTGCACGGAGGTGATCGTTATGGTCACCTGCGGGTCGACGATGTACTTTGAGAGCTTCGTCCTGATCTCGTCACGGAGCGCGAAGACGCCCTTGCCCACGACCTTCACGTCCCCTATGAGCGGGTACATGAACATCCCGCTCGAGTCTATCTTTATCGTCTTTTTAAGGTCGTCGTGCCTGTAGACCGTGACCTCGATGGAATCGCCTACGCCGAGGACGAACTCGTCTATCTTCGCCTTTTCGAAGGCAGGTTCGGCGGGCGCGTTCTCAGCGTCTTTTTTCCCATCTGTCGAGGCGCAACCCGCGAAGAGGAAAACGGCAAGCGCGAGGCTTAGCGCCGCAATGAATCGTTTTATGAGCATAGGACCTCTTTCAAAGTTTTTTGGGATATCCAAAGGCATCAGTCCGGACCGCCGCAGGGCATCTCCCCCTGGGATCGCGCGGCAAAAAAGGCCTCTGTATTATCGCCCGGATTTCTCGGAACCATGGCGGGGACGCGGTGCTTGAGGTCTGAGCGGGGAGGAGCGTTATGGTCTTTACCTGTATGCGCTATCAACGTCTCTCGGATCCCTCGTAAGGATATGGCAGGTCCGCTTCAAAGGACCGGCTCAGGGAATATTATTATTAAAGCCCTGGAAAGTCAATAAAAATGAGGCATTTACCCCAAATCAACTACGGCGCGCCTATAGCCTCACCATGATCTTTCCGTTCTCCCTGTCAGCCGAGGCCGCAAGCGCCTCTTTGACGCTCTCAAACGGGAACCTCTTCGAGATCATCGGAGAGATGTCTATCCGCCTCTTGGCTATAAGCCTTATGATGTTCGGGAATATGCCGTAGCCGGCGTGCCCGCGCGCGCCTACGACGCTGTTCGCGCCTGTTACAAGGGCGTCGAGGTGCATGGGCGTGGACGTCGCCGCCCTGCCGAGATAGACGATCCTCCCCAGGTTTGCGAGCGACCTTTCCATCTCGGGGACCGTCTTTGGCGCCGCGCCAGCGGCCTCGACCTGCACTTCCGCCCCGGCGCCCTTGGTAAGCTCGAGGACCACGTCGGACGGCCTTCTCCCCCCGAGCTCCCTTATATTGAATGCGTGGTCGGCGCCCATCTCCCGGGCTATCCTTACCCTGCCCCCGGTAACGTCGAACGCTATTACCATGTCCGCGCCGGCGGCCCTGGCAAGGGCCACAGCCCCGAGTCCTATGGGCCCCGCCCCGTAGACGACGACAGTCGAGCCTGGCTTGAAGCCGCCGGCCACGACGAACATCCCGTTATACGCGCACCCGACGGGCTCGATGAGCGCGCCTGTGTCGAAGAGATCCTCGCCTCCGTAAACCTCAGAGATGGAATCTATCTTCCAGCAGTACCTTTCGTTCACGGCGACGAACTCCGCGAGCGCGCCGTCGCGGCTTAAGCCCAGGAGCTCGACGTTCCTGCACTGGTTTGGGTGCCCGCTCCTGCACGGCGTGCATATCCCGCACCACATGACGGACTCCACCGCGACGATGTCGCCTTTCTTTAAACCCCTTACGAGCCTACCCGTCTCCTCGACGACACCCGAGAACTCGTGGCCTATGACGCACGGGAGTCTGGTAAGGCCCGAAAATATGATATAGCCGTCCCTGTCGGTCTCGTAGACGTGGGTATCCGAGCCGCAGACCCCGCACGACTTTACGCGGATCAAAACCTCGTCTTCGAGAGGGCGCGGAGCTGGTATCTCTTTTATGTCGAACGAGGTATCCCGCCAGACCTGGCTGCCGACAAGGGCCCTCTTCCGTTCCTCTTCCTCGCGTCCCGGCGCGTAACCGGTCCGCGGGGCCCAAACGCCGTCCGCTACGAGCGCCCTCACAGCCCCTCCGTCTGCAAGGCCTTCTTGTTTATCTTGCCGCTCGTCGTCTTCGGGAGCTCGTCGAGGAACTCGACGTGCCTCGGCACCTTGTAATGCGCGAGCCTTTCCCTGCAGAACTTAAGCGCCTCTCTCGCGGTCAATGCCGCGCCTTTTTTCAATGTGATATAGGCCTTCGGCACCTCTCCCCGGAGGTCATCCTTGACCGAGACGACCGATGCCTCCCTTATCAAAGGGTGCTCGAGGAGCGCCTTTTCTATCTCCGCCGGATAGACCTTTAGCCCCGCGACCTTCATCATCCCGGACTTCCTCTCTACAAAGTAGAAGAACCCGTCCGTGTCCTTTGTGGCCAGGTCGCCGCTATGGTACCAGCCCTCCTTGAAAGAGGACGCGCCGTTCGAGGCGTTAGCGCCCTCGAAGTATCCCGAGACCACGCCAGGGCCCCTGAATACGAGCTCACCGACCTCACCGGGGCCGACGTCAAGTCCTCCCTCGTCGACTATCCCTACCTCGTAATGCGGACACGGCCTTCCTACAGACCCCGGCGGTATGATCGTCCCAGGGCGGTTCGCTATGGCTATGCCCGTAGTCTCTGTCGAGCCCCAGACCGGTATGATGGAAACGCCGAGGCGGGAGGCAAACCTCGCCATGAGCTCCCCCCTCGTGTACATGCCGCCGCTCTCAGGCAGCCGGAGAGTGCTCAGGTCGTACGCCTTGTGCTCCGTAAGCTCAAGGAGGTTCTCGTACATGGGCGCGAGCCCCATCATGCAGGTGACCCTGTGTTTGGAGATCGCCTCTGCTATCGCCTTCGGGTAGATGGTATCCACGAGTACCATCGTGCCGCCCAAGAAGAGCGGGCGGGCGAGGAGCTCGTGCGGGTGCGCGAAGGGGGCGAACATGCAGAGGTGGATATCGTCCTCCTTAAGCCCAAGGGCTTCGATCGACGCGAGCGTGTTCCAGTAGACGTTGGCGTGGGTCGTTATCGCGCCCTTGGAGTCCCCGGTCGAGCCCGAGGTGTAATTGAGATAAACGGTGTCTTCCGGGCGTATGTCGATCGACGGCCTTGTAGACGGGAATTTAAGGAACTCCTCCCATGCTATCGCGCGGGGGTCCTCGGGGCCTACGGAGACGACGCTCGCGCCCGTGTCTTCGACTGAGGCCAGTCCGTTTTCGACGAACGCGCCGTATGCGACGAGAAACCTGGGGGCAAGCTTCTTCACGAGCCCCTTTATTTTTGCGATCGGGAGCTCGAAGTTTATCGGCGCCGCGACGGCCCCGGCCTTCGCGGCGCCTAAAAAGGCTATGATGAGCTCGGGAACCCTCGGGAGCATCATCCCGACACGGTCGC
>JACREV010000144.1 GCA_016218095.1 Deltaproteobacteria bacterium
AACGGGCGAGATAGGGACGGATGTGAAAGGACGGGATATAATAATAGTCGAGGGGATAATCGACAGGGGGACGACGGCGCGCGCGGTCTTCGATTACCTCTCGTCAAAAGGCCCGGCCTCGATAAAGGTATGCTCGCTACTTGTCCGGGACTCTCACTCGGGGCTTGGAATCGACTACGCGGGGCGCGTAATCGGCCCCGGCTTCGTCGTCGGCTACGGCATGGACTACAAGGGGCTCCACAGGAACCTGTCCGGCATCTATATCGTCGACAAATAGTAACGGGGGCCGCAGTGCTTATCCCGCCGATAATAGACGCGCTCCTCGTTCCGGCGGCCTTTCCCGAAGACCCCGGCTCGATCACGCTCGCCCAGACGCATGTCTCTTACCTGATATTTACCGACAGGTTCGTCTACAAGATAAAGAAGCCCGTCGACTTCGGCTTTCTTGATTTTACGACGATCGAGAAAAGGCTCTTTTTCTGCGAGGAAGAGGTGCGGCTCAATTCACGCCTTGCGCCGGGCGTATACCTCGGGGTCGTGAAGGTCGTCTCTATCGGAGGGGAGATAAAAATCGAGCGAGAAGGCGAGGCGATCGAGTACGCGGTAAAGATGAAGCGGCTCGCCTCCGAGTCCATGCTGGAGCGCGCGCTTGAAAAAGGGGAGGTCCCGGAGGAGGTCATAAGGAGGGTCGCGCGCGTAGTCGCGGCCTTCCACGCGGAGGCTGAGGTGAATGAGCATATCGCCTCGTTCGGCCTGCCGGAGTTCGTCTCGAAGAACACCTCCGAGAACTTCATCCAGACACGCCCGTTCATCGGGAGGACGATATCAAACGCGCTCTACGAGAGGCTTAAATACTGGACAGAGGGGTTTCTGGACAGGAACGGCGACCTTTTCAGGGTCCGGGCAGGGGGCGGGTTCGTCAGGGACTGCCACGGCGACATACACTCGGGGCACATCTCGATTGTCGACGGCATAAACATCATCGACTGCATAGAGTTCAACGAGCGGTTCAGGCACTCGGATATCGTCGCGGATATGGCCTTCTTATCGATGGACCTCGATTACCACAACAGGAGGGACCTATCAAGGGCCTTCGATGACGAGTACTTCAGGGCGTCAAAGGACGCCGAAGGCGCTCGCCTGCTGGATTTCTACAAATGCTACCGCGCCTATGTCCGGGGCAAGGTCGAGGGGTTCAAGTCAACGGAGAAAGAGGTCCCTGAAGGAGAGCGGCTCTCTTCAGAATTATCTGCCCGATACCATTTTCATCTCGCAGGGCTGTATGCCTCGAGATGGAGGCCCACGGTCATTATAATGAGGGGGCTTTCAGGGACCGGAAAATCGACGCTGGCGCGTATGATAGCCGATGTCACGAACCTCGCGATACTCTCGACCGACAACATCAGGAAGGTCCTCGCCGGGCTCAAACCGACCGATAAGGCCCGGGCCAAATACGGCGAGGGCATATACTCTACCGAGTTCACGGAGAGGACTTACATAGAGATGATCGACAGGGCCGCCGCGCTCCTTGCTCAAGGCCGCTCGGTCATACTCGACGCGACCTTCTCAAAGGCCAGGCACGCGGAGGAGGCCCGGATGTCTGCGCTCAAGGCGGGGGCGCGCTCGCACATCATCGAATGTGTCGCCGGGGACGATGCCGTAAAGGGACGTTTCCTTAAAAGGGACGCCGAATGCGCGATGAAAGGCATCCCGGTGTCTGACGCCGGGTGGGAGGTCTATCTCAAGCAGAAAGAAATCTACGAGGCGGTCCGGCCGGATATAATGGTCAACTCCGAAAGGCCCTTCGGCGAGTCGCTTTCCCGTTTATTCGAGGAAATTTTTGGTTGAGGGTTCCAGGGGGATATGCTTTAATAATTAAATGGCAGATTCTATCGTACTTGTAAGCGGCGGCATGGACAGCGCCGTTACCGCCGCCATAGCGGCTTCCGTCGGCCCCCCGGCCTTTCTCCACATAAACTACGGCCAGAGGACCGAAGGACAGGAGCTCAAGTCCTTTAACGCCATAGCGGATTATTACGGCGTAGAGGAGAGGCTCGTCGTAGATATAAGCTACCTTAAGAAAATCGGCGGCTCTGCCCTGACCGACGCCGCAATCGAAATTCCCGAAGGCGACCTCGGAAGGCAGGGCGTCCCTTTGACCTATGTCCCGTTCAGGAACGCGAACTTCCTGTCTATCGCCGTCTCATGGGCAGAGGTAATCGGCGCGAGGTCCATCTACATAGGCGCGGTCGAGGAGGACAGCTCCGGATACCCGGACTGCAGGGAGGCGTTCTTTGCGGCCTTCGAGAAGGCGGCTAACCTCGGGAAAAAGCCCGGGGCGGAGATAAAAATAGTTACGCCCCTCATCCACATGAGAAAGGCGGATATAGTAAGAAAAGGTGTGGAGCTTAAGGCCCCGCTCCATCTAACGTGGTCGTGCTACAGGGACGAGACACTCGCCTGCGGCGAGTGCGACTCTTGCCTTTTAAGGCTCCGGGGCTTCACAGAGGCAGGCGCGGCAGACCCGATATCATACAGGGAGCGGGCCGCATTTTAAGGCCCGTCTCATGGATTTTAAAGTTACGGAGGCGCGATGACTTTTCTCGAATTCCTGAAAATAAAGAAGGGCATAGATACGGAAGGCAAAAGCATGTTCGAGTTCATGGACGACTACTATGACGAGTACCTGATGTATTTGAGGGGCGTCAAGGACGGTTGCGGCCCGAAGTGAACGGTTTAATCCCCCTCTTTCCTAAAGAGGGGTGAGGGGAGATTATGGTTGCTCCTTCCCTTTTAACTGGATTCCCGATTCATGCCTCGGGAATGACAGGCAAAAACAAATTGTCATCCCCGCATGCTTAAAGCGGGGATCCAGCGTTTTGAAATCCGATAGGCGGGACTTTCCAGTCCCGTAAGGTATTTCCCCCTCTCCCCTTGTGGGAGAGGGCCGGGGTGAGGGGGCCCTCGCCGGGCAGGCAAATTTGTAACGTACGGCAGGGAATCGATTACCCCGGAGGCTCTGTACCGACTCTGGCCCTGCGCCGAGCAGTCCTTGCCGGACGGGCAAAGTTCATATCCAACGATAGCGGGGTGTTTAGATTATTGTCGTCTCCGGATACTCTGGCCCTGCGCCGAGCAGTCCTGGCCGGACGGGCAAAGTTCATATCCAACGAT
>JACREV010000145.1 GCA_016218095.1 Deltaproteobacteria bacterium
TTCTCGGCAAATATATAAAGTAAGGAGCAAGAGATGTCTATTTTAGTTGTAGGTTCAGTCGCTTTCGATTCCGTCGAGACCCCGTTCGGCAAAGCCGAAGACGTCCTTGGCGGCTCTGCGACGTACTTTTCGACCTCGGCGAGCTATTTTACGGACGTAAAGCTCGTTGCGGTCGTCGGCGAAGACTTCCCCGAAGAGCACATAACCGGGCTTAAGGAAAAGGGCATAGACCTTGCGGGGCTCAAGAAAGTCCCTGGCAAGACCTTCAGGTGGAAGGGGCGCTACGACTACGATCTGAATCAGGCGCACACCCTCGAGACGCACCTGAACGTCTTCAGCGCCTTCAACCCCGAGGTCCCCGAGAGCTACAAGGATTCCCCCTTCGTTTTCCTCGCGAACATCGACCCCGAACTCCAGATGAAGGTCCTGGAGCAGGTAAAAAGGCCGAAGCTCATCGCGTGCGACACCATGAACTTCTGGATAGAGGGGAAGCCCGATGCCTTACGGAAGCTCTTGAAGGGTGTCGACCTTTTCGTCATCAACGAAGGGGAGGCGAGGGAGTTCTCGGGGCAGGCGAGCCTCGTTAAGGCCGCCAAGGAGATACTCGCGTGCGGCCCGAAGACGCTCATCATAAAGAGGGGCGAGTACGGCGCGCTCATGTTCAACGGAGGCTCGATGTTCTCGGCCCCCGCCTATCCGCTCGAGGAGATATTCGACCCGACAGGCGCGGGCGACTCCTTCGCCGGAGGGCTCATGGGGTATCTCGCGAACACCGGGGACTTAAGCGAAGACAACATCAGGAAGGCGATCATATTCGGAAGCGTCATGGCCTCCTTTAATGTCGAGGCGTTCAGCCTTAACCGCCTTAAGACGCTCACCCTCCCTGAGATAAAGGCCAGGTATTCGGAGTTTAAGCGGTTGACCCACTTTGAAGATATATGATATGATTCAACGAGTTACAAACCTCCGGCTGGCAGGGCGGATAGTGTATGGTCTGCCCGCGGTCGGGGGACATTGAAAACAGCTCACGCTAACCATCAAGAAAGACAGCCCCCAATGAAGGTTCTCACCGGTCCGCTCCTTAAATGTGTCTTCCTGCTCATAATCGCCTCTACCCTCGTCGCCTGCGGGCCCACGCTCGCCCAGAGGAGGGATGAGGCCGAGATACACTTCAGGCTCGGCTCGGTCCATCTTAACGAGAGGAATTACACGGACGCGCTCAAAGAGTTGACGACCGCGGTCGAGATGCACCCCGGAGAGAGCGCCTATCACAACGCCCTCGGGCTCGCCTACTTCGCCAAAAACATGAACGCAGAGGCGATAAAGGAGATGAAGAAGGCGATCGATCTTAATCCGAAGTTCTCCGAGGCCCATGTCGCGTTGTCGGCGGTCTACATAGTCGACGGCAAGTGGGACGCCGCTATTGCCTCGGCCCGCGCGGCGCTCGACAACATCTTCTACGGCACCCCGCAGTTCGCGCACTACAATATCGGGCAGGCGTTCTTCAATAAGGGCGATTACAAGTCGGCGCTCGAGAGCTACAGAAAGGCCGTCGAGGAGGACCCGAGGTACGCCGCCGCCTATTATAACATGGGCCTTACGCTCGATAAGATGAACAACTACAAGGAGTCCGCCGAGGCGTATGAGAAGGCGACGAAGGCCGCTCCCGCCTTTGCCAACGCATGGTTCAACCTCGGCGTGGCGCATATAAAAAAGAACGACAAGGCCGGGGCGTTAAAGGCCTTTGAAAAGGCGGTAGAGGCCGCGCCCGATGGGGAGAGGGCGCAGGCCGCGAGGGACTACATAAGGCTTCTTAAATGAGTTTTTTCGCGGCCTGTTCCTGATGAGGCCGCGTTTTTCCGGGTCCGAAAACCGCTTTTGAGGGCGGACTAGCAGGGTGTTGAAAAACACCCTGCTATGCAATCCAGGGATGGATTGCCAAATTGCGAGACTTGAAAAGTCGAGCAATGCGCGAAGCGGCTTGTGAGGTTTGGCCGGATTCACTCCGGCCAAACCGTAGTTGAAAAAGCCATGGATGGACTTTTTCAACATCCTGATAGGGCCTTTTGGTTTCAGAAGAGAGGTAAGAGGATGGAAAGTCCGGGAGAATATCTAAGGAGGGAGCGGGAGCTCCGAGGCGTGCCGATCGGCAAGATCTATGAAGCGACGAGGGTCCCGATGAAGTACCTTGTTGCGTTAGAGGCCGACGAGTACGACGCCATGCCCCATCCCACGTTCATAAAGGGCTACATAAAAACATACTGCAAGGCGCTCGGGCTGGATGAGACCGACGCGGTATTGCGGTTCGAGGTCTTCTTAAGGGAGAAGAACGAAAAGGAGCATCCCGAGGAGTACAGGCGCGCGAATCAGAAGAAAAAGCGCGAGGCGTCCTCTATCCAGGTGCAGGTCCCAAAGGGGCTTAAAAATAACGCCGCCTACGCGATAGGCGCGGCGGTTGTTGCCGTTATAATAATACTATATGTGGCGTTCGGCGGGAAGAAGGCCGAAGAGCCCGCGCCGGCCGAGCCTCAAGCAACGGAGACCCCGGTCCAGGCACCGATGGATACGACCATCGCAGTGCAACCGCCCGCCCTCACCCTGCCGGCGGCTCCGGTTGCCCCTTCCCAGCGGGAGAGGGAGGCCGTGGCCCCGACAGCCGCCCAGCAAAAGGCGCCGGATACGGCGGTCCAGCAGTTGAAGGCACAGGCTAAAGAGGCCCTGAAACCCGTGCCGCCCGCGGAGACAATGGCTCAGCAGGCCGTCCCCGTACATCCCCCTGTACAGGCCGCTCAACCCGCACCAGCGGTACAACCGGTTGAGGAGAGCCACACGCTCTCTGTCACTGCGATCGACGTCGCCTGGATAAAGATACGGATAGACAGCGGAGAGCCGTTCGAGGTCTATTTAAGGCCCGGGGAGTCTGTCTCGTGGAAGGCAAAGGAGCTATTCTCCCTTATAGTCGGGAACGCCGGGGGCGTGGCGCTTTCCTATGACGGCAGGAAGATGCCGCCGCTCGGCAAGGCCGGAGAGGTCGTGTCCTTCAAGGTGCCTAAGGGCGGCTCCGTTCAGGTAAACCAGGGCGCGCCAAGGCCCAAGCCGGTAAAACCCGTTGAGACCGTTCAGCCTTCAAGGCCTGAGACAACGGCGCCGATAGCCCCTGCGCCGGAAGCGAAACCGCAGACGGAAGATAAAAAAGAAGCCGCGCCTTCTACGCCTCAAAACCAATAAAGAGAGAAGCGTCCCCAAGGAGACCTTATGTTGGAATCTATTACCAGGTGCAGGAAGTGCGGGAAGAAGATGAAGTCCGCAAGGGTGGACGACTACAGGATAAAGTTCTCATGCACTTGCGGCTTTTCGGAGTACAGGACGGCTCCTTCGGCGACAAGGGCGATCAACCCCCATTTCTCGAGGGAGAGCCTCCTGCCGCTCACGTTCGACGACAGCGGCAGGTTCTTCTTCGAGCAGAGGGCCGACAGGGAGCAGAAGGAGATAATCACACTCGAAGAGATCTCGATGCTGGCGTCATCCGACTATAACCTCGAAGAGGTCCTCAAAGCCGTCGTGGAGAAGACGGCCAGAAGGCTCGGGGTCGACATCTGCTCCATCTATCTCTGGGACGGGGAGTACCTCGTGCTCCGAGCCACGCACGGCCTTGCTCAGGAGGCGGTAGGAAAGGCCCGCCTTAAAATAGGGGAGGGGATAACCGGCTCCGCGGTCGAGGCGAAAAAGCCGCTCCTCATCCCGGACGTCTCGACGGACGCCCGCTACAGGTACTTCCCCGAGACAAAAGAGGAGCAGTACAGGATAAAGACCATGTACTCGTACCCGATATTCTCCGGGACCGAGCCCTTCGGCGTCCTTAACGCGCAGACCGTCGTCTCGAGGGAGTTCAGCGACGACGAGATATACTTCGTCTCCGTAATCGCGAACCTCATACTCGGCGCGGTGAAGATGCGCAAAAGGCGTTAGCCGCCGATAATTTTCAGAAAGAGACGCTGCCGACCCGACCCGGCCCTATGAAAGACCGCAAACATCCGGGGCTTCCCGGAAGGCTCATCCATCTCCCCGATGGCGAGTGCGGGAGGGTATCCCTCCTCCTCGTCATCGCCATTTTATTCGTCGCAATCCTCGCCTACAGGTTCTATACCAGAAAACCCCCGGTAGCCCCTAAGTACGAAGAGCCCCTTTATTCCGGCAAGGAGGATGCGGAGGCAGGGCTTGCCGCCTCACCCGTGGAGAGCGCCCCCTCCCCCGACCCTGACGCGAACGCGGCATATGAGGCGTATAAGGCGGGCGAGTTCACCAGGGCCGTATCCCTATACAGGGCCGCGTACAAGGACGACCCTTCCAGCGAGGCCGGCTCATCCCTTGCGAAGGCCTTGAACGGCGCGGCTATCGTTGAGTACGACTCCGGCAACTACGAGCGCGCAAAGGAAATGCTGACCGAGGCCCTCGAGCTCTCAAAAGACCCCGTATTTTCAAGGAACCTCGCCAATGTGCAGATAAAACTCCAGGACACCGAGGGCGCTGTAGAGACGCTCGAAAGGCTTGGAGACCTCCCTGACGTAAGGGGGAGGCTCAAGAACCTCTATGTGAGGCTCGCCGGGGAGAGGCTCAATAAAGGCGAGAGGGACGGGGCGATAGAGAGCCTTGAGAAGGGGCTTCTGATCGACCCGAACGACGACTCTTTAAAAGAGAGGCTCTCAAAACTCAGGGCAGAACATGACTTTGAAGGGAAGATGGGGAGCCGTGGCGGCTCCCGCTTCCTCGTAAGATACGAGGGCGGGGAGAACGCCGTAGCCGGACACCTCATCGGGCTCCTCCTCGAAGAGGCGTACCTGAAGGTCGGCTCTGAACTCGCCTTCTACCCCGAGGACAGGATAGAGGCGCTCCTCTACACCAGAGAGACGTTCAGGGATGTCACAAGGTCCCCTGCCTGGGCGGGCGCCATATACGACGGGAGGATCAAGGTGCCTGCCGGCGGGCTTACCGATAAGACCTCGGAGCTTGAGAAGGTCGTCTTCCACGAGTACACGCACGCGCTCGTACACAGGATATCGAAGGGCAGGGCGCCGACGTGGCTGAACGAGGGGATAGCTCAGTACGAGGAGGGCAAAAGCTCGGTCGCCCACGCGCGGGAGATAAGCGAGGCGCTCTCGTCCGGCATGAAACTCAGGCTCCTCGAAGGGTCGTTCATGGGGTACAACGCGAACGCCGCCCATACGGCGTACCTCTTGAGCCTCTCTGCCACGGAATACATGATAAGGGAGTTCGGGGTATCCGCGGTCAAGAGGATACTCGAGAGCCTGGGCTCGGGCATGGGGGTGGACGAATCGCTCAAGGCGTCCATCTACATGAGTTATGACGAGTTCGACAAGGGCTGGCAAAAGGACGCCTTGAGGTAGGTCGGCCATCTATTTAAAAAACCTTTCATTCCCGGCATGGATATGGTATTAATATTTTTCGACTTTTTAAAAAAACCAACATGGAGGGAGAGTCCAAAGCCATGAGATCGATGAAGAGTTCAAGGTTTCTATTGGTCACCGCAACCGTTGCGATGCTCGCGATAGCCGGTTGCAAGGGCAAGGAGCAGACAGCTCAACCCCAGCCGCAGCAGGAGCAGGGCGCCGGGAGCCAGCAGGCGACACCCCCTGGGCACCCGCCGACGGGCGACCAGACCGTGACAGACATCAACAAGGCCGCGCACGCGAACATAAAGACACAGAAAGAGGTGAGCCTCTCGCCCGAGGTAAAGGCGAAGTGGAAAGAGGTAAAGCTCGATATTACCGACGCCTCATCCAACTCCTCGCAGGTCGTGACTGTTAACGTAGGCGCCTCCGTCACCCTCAAGCCGGGCATGAAGCTCAAGGTAGAGGCGTTCGTTCCGGACTACGCGATCTCGGACAACAGGATAGAGTCGAGGTCGAACGAGGCGAAGAACCCCGCAGTGCTCGTTGAGCTGCAGGAGAACGACAAGGCAGTCGCAAAGGGGTGGGTATTCAAGGAATTTCCGGAGTTCAACTCCTACACCGACGCAAGGTTCCCGATGAAGCTCGTCGCCCCAGGGGTAGCGAAAGCGGCCCAGAAGAAGTAAGAGGCGCGTTTGTCATATCAAAAAAAGGCCCCTACCCCCCATTGGGCAGGGGCCTTTTAGTTTTTCTGCCAGATATTTAAGCCCTAAATCCCTTTGACATCGAGCATAAAATATGCTTAATTTAATAGTCCGGGTCCAAGGGACCTGCCAAGTATTTTCATAAGATAATTTAATACGGAGAGATGCCCGAGCGGCCGAAGGGGTACGACTGGAAATCGTATGTACAATAAAATGTACCGAGGGTTCGAATCCCTCTCTCTCCGCCAGAAATAAGCAGGAGAGCCGGTAGGGATTCGAAACCGACTGAGCGCCGAGCGGATGCGAGTGATGTGTGCCGCAAGGAAGCGGCCGGAAGCCGAAGACGGTCTGGGCTGGAGCGTTGAGGCAGGAGGCCGAAACGCGCAAGCCGAATCCCTCTCTGCGCCAGAAATAAGCAGGAGAGCCGGTAGGGATTCGAAGCCTACGAATCCCTCTCTCAGGCTGAAATATTGACGAGATACCGGGGTCTAAGGGCCTCTCCGGGCCTCGGTTATTATAGAAATTTTTACGGAGAGATGACCGAGAGGCTGAAGGTGGCTGACTCGAAATCAGCTGTGCCGGAAACGGCACCGGGGGTTCAAATCCCTCTCTCTCCGCCAGAATTTGCTAAAGGCGCTAAGTGGGATTTGAACCGACTGAGCGCCGAGCGGATGCGAGTGATGTGTGCCGCAGGGAAGCGGCCGGAAGCGAAAGCGGCCGGGCTGGAATGCGAGGCAGGATGCCGAAGCATGGAAGCCAAATCCCTCTCTCTCCGCCATAAACATTACAGGCGCTCATGGGGATTTGAACCGCCGCGGTCTCAAGCGCTTTTTGGTTTTAGGGCTTACGGGCCCTGTTGATAGCTGGGTCTTGCGCAATGGTACGCTGTAAACCCCGCCAGGTCCGGAAGGAAGCAACGGTAGCAGCTTTATCCATGTGCCGCAAGGGTGCCTAGCTATCAACAGGGCCCGTAAGAAGTTTTGGAGGAAGGTCTTCTCCCGATGCCTCTGAGTGGCAATCCGCTCGGCGGGCCCACGCTTTTTCCCAATAAATCAAGGGTTGCGGAACGCAACCTGAAGGCAATCCAGGGATGGATTGCCAAATCGCGAGATCATGAATTCGAGCGATTTGCGAGGCTTGGCCGAATTCACTTCGGCCAGGCCGTATCGGAAAAAGCCATGGACGGACTTTTTTCGCACCCTAACGGCCAGGGGAACAGATGTCCTCGTACCTGGTAATCGCAAGAAAATGGAGACCGAGCCTCTTTGAGGAGATAGTCGGGCAGGGCCATGTGACAAGGACCCTCCGTAACGCCATCTCCTCGGGCAGGGTCGCGCACGCGTATCTTTTCTCCGGCCCGAGAGGCGTGGGAAAGACTACCGCGGCGCGGATCCTCGCAAAGGGGCTCAACTGCGCGGATGGACCGACCCCGGTCCCCTGCAACGAGTGCGCTTCCTGCAAGGGGATCGCAGGAGGCTCCTCGGTCGACGTATTCGAGATAGACGGCGCTTCGAACAACAGCGTCGATAACGTAAGAGAGCTTACAGATAGCGTAAGGTATGTGCCCACGCAGGGCAAATACAAGGTCTACATAATAGACGAAGTCCACATGTTGTCGACCGCGGCCTTCAACGCGCTTTTAAAGACCCTCGAGGAGCCGCCCCCCCACGCCGTATTCATATTCGCCACTACCGAGGTCCACAAGATCCCCCTTACAATTCTTTCGAGGTGCCAGAGGTTCGACTTCAAGCGCATCCCCTTCAGGGAGCTACAGGGGCACCTCAAGAAGATAGTCGAGGAAGAGGGGATAAAGTACGAGGACAAGGCCGTCTTCCAGCTCGCGAGGGAGGCGGACGGGTCCTTGAGGGACGGACAATCCCTCCTGGAGCAGGTACTTGCCTACTCCGGCAAGGACTTGAAAGAGTCGGACGTCTCCGACGCGCTCGGCCTCATGGACCGCTCGGTCCTCTACGACCTCCTTACCGCCGTTATCCAGAAAGACCCCAAGACCGCCTTGAATATTGTTGAAAAGATCTATGATTTTGGTTATGATTTAAAGAGGGGTTGCAGTGAACTTCTTGAGCATGTAAGGGACCTTACGGTACTGAAATCCACTGGGGCGGCTTCCCTCCTGGATCTGCCGGACAGTGAAATAGAGCGCTTAGGCGCGCTTGCCGAGGCGGTGGAATTACCCCGGTTGCATATGATTTTCAGTATAATCTCGAGGGGGTACGAGGAAGTCGTAAAGGGCGCCTCCCCGAGATTTTCTTTAGAGATGTCGCTTCTTAAGGCGGCGGAGTTCGACGATATCAAGCCCGTCGAGGAGCTCATCTCAAGAATAGAGGGCTTAAGACAAAAGATCGAAGGCGCAGGCGGCGCTAGCGGGGCGAGGGCTGAAGCGCCAAAGGGGGCGGTAGCGACAGGGACAGGCGCCAGACCCCCGGAGAGGCCGCCGTTCCCCCGGAAGAGCGCCGCAGAGGTCGGACCGCCGAAGGCCTCCGAGGCGACGGCCCCTTACGCCGGGACCCCGGTCTCGCAGGGCTTATCCGACCTTATCAGCTACATAAGGTCGAGGAACGCGGAGCTTGCAGAGCCTTTTGCGGCGGCGACCCTAAGGCTCGACGGCGACTGTCTCGACGTGAGCGCTCCCGGAAGGGCGGGCGGGAAGATACTCTCGAACAAGGGCGCGATAGAGGCGGCGTTAGAAGATTTTTACAAGAGGCCCGTAAGGCTTAAACTGAACGGGTTGGGCTCGACTGAAAAGAAAAAAGAGGACCCGGTGGTCGCGGATGCCAGACGCATCCTCGGCGCAAGGGTCATAGAGGACCGGAGGAGGACCGATGTCTAAGCAGTTGGGAAACCTGATGAGACAGGCCCAGAAGATGCAGGAGAAGATGGCCGAGATACAGAAGGAGCTCGCGGGGAGGACCATCGAGGCCTCGGCCGGGGGCGGCATGGTGACGGCGACCGTCAACGGGGCGCAGGAGGTAGTCTCCGTGAAGATAGACCCGTCGGTCGTGGACCCCAAGGACATAGACATGCTCCAGGACCTCGTCACCGCCGCGGTGAACGAGGGCTTAAGGAGGAGCAAGCAGATGGTCTCCGACGAGATGGGCAAGCTCACCGCCGGTCTCGGGATGAATATCCCCGGGCTGTTTTAGGTTTTTCAGCATGCAGTACGCCGAACCCATAAACAACCTTATAAAGGCGATATCGAGGCTCCCGGGTATCGGCGAAAAGACCGCCACAAGGCTCGCCCTCTACATACTGAACGCCAAAAGGGAGTATGTGGACGAGCTCTCGAGCTGTCTTCAGAACGTCAAGGAAAAGGTCGCGCTCTGCTCCGTCTGCATGACCTTCTCGGATACCGACCCCTGCTCGATATGCTCTGACGCGGGGAGGGACCCGTCGACCGTCTGCGTGGTGTCGGACTACAAGGACATGATGGCGCTGGAATCGATGGGCGGCTACAAGGGGAGGTATCATATCCTTCACGGAAACCTCGCGCCGCTCAAGGGCGTCGGCCCCGACGACATCCGCATAGGCGAGCTCGTCTCCCGGGTCGAGGCCGCAGGCGTAAAAGAGGTGATACTCGCAACCGGCTTTGACGCCGAGGGCGAGGCGACTTCGGCGTATCTTTCAAGGCTTTTAAAACCCTACGGGGTAAGGGTCACGAGGCTCGCCTCAGGCATCCCGGTAGGGAGCTTCGTCGAGTTCATGGACGGGGCTACGCTCGGCAGGGCCATGGACGGAAGAAGAGAGGTCTCTTAGCATGACCTCTCGATCAATCGCGGAACCAACGGTGTCTTCGGGCACAATACATATAAGGGCTGTCTCTAAAAATTAGGAATTTTTTCTGAGGTCAAGGAAGGGCGGAAATAAAAAGCGGAGCATATATGGAAATATGTGAGCATTTTTATTTTCGTCCTAACGCAGAGATTAGGAAAAAGAACAATTTTTAGAGGTAGCCAAAAGGACGGAAGAGATGGAAAACTATATAGAGGTTAGATGGCACGGAAGGGCCCAGCAGGGCGTCGTCACGGCGGCCAAGGTGCTCGGCGAGGCGTGTCTCCATTCAGGGAAGTTCGTGCAGGCCTTCCCGGAGTTCGGCCCCGAGAGGATGGGGGCGCCTGTGCGCGCGTTCAACAGGATATCGGACGAGCCCATCAGGCTCCATTGCCAGGTGACTGACCCGAGGTACGTGCTCATAGCCGACCCGACGCTCATAGGCACCGTGGACGTCACGGCCGGCACGCCCGAGGACGCGGTCTTTATAGTCAACACCCCGAAGTCGGCAACGGAGATGAGGGCGGTGCTCGGGATAAAGTCGAAGACCGTAAAGGTCTTCACGCTCGACGCTGTAAAGATATCGCTCGAGACCATTGGCAGGGTGATGCCGAACACCCCGATGCTGGGGGCGCTGGCGAAGGCGACCGGCTTTATCACCCTCGAGGCCCTTGTCGAAAA
>JACREV010000146.1 GCA_016218095.1 Deltaproteobacteria bacterium
CTTGCCTTTCTTCAGTATTTCTTTGGCGACCTTCCTGCAGATGGTAGCGATCTGCCTCTCCAGGTTCCTCACACCCGCCTCTTTCGTATATCTCCTGACGACGTTAAGGATAGTGGCCTTGCCAAGATCGAGGTTGTCTTTCGTCAGCCCGTGCATCTTGAGCTGTTTCGGCAGTAAGAATCTCTCGACTATGTGTAGCTTCTCAAGCTCGGTGTATCCGGGTATCCTTATGAGCTCCATCCTGTCGAGGAGCGGGTAAGGGATCCCCTGCACCGAGTTGGCGGTCGTTATGAACATTATCTTGGAGAGGTCGTAGTCGCAGTCGAGGTAATGGTCGTTGAACGTGTGGTTCTGCTCGGGGTCGAGTACCTCGAGCAGGGCTGAGGCCGGGTCTCCCCTGAAGTCGTGGCTCATCTTGTCGACCTCGTCGAGCAGGAAGACGGGGTTATTCGAGCCGGCCTTCTTCAAGGACTGTATGATCTTGCCGGGCATGGAGCCTATGTAGGTACGCCTGTGGCCCCTTATCTCGGCCTCGTCCTTGACGCCGCCGAGCGAGAGCCTTACGAAGTTCCTGCCGGTAGAGCGCGCGATGGACTTGGCTAGAGAGGTCTTGCCGACTCCGGGAGGGCCTACGAGGCAGAGGATGGGGCCTTTCATCTCTTCGACAAGGCCGCGTACCGCGAGGTACTCGACGATCCTCTCCTTTACGTTCTTAAGGCCGTAGTGGTCTTCCTCGAGGACGCGCTCGGCCTCAGAGATGTCCTTCTTCTCCTCGGTCTCGTGGTCCCAGGGCAGGGTCACCATCCAGTCTATGTAGTTCCTCGATACCGTCGCCTCGGCGGACATCGGGGACATGAGCCGGAGCTTCTTTATCTCCTGCTTCGCCTTCCGAGTCGCCTCCTTCGACATCTTCTTGGTCTTTATCTTCTCCTCGAACTCCTGTATCTCGCTCTTGAACTCGTCCTTCTCCCCGAGCTCCTTCTGTATCGCCTTCATCTGCTCGCTTAAGTAATACTCCTTCTGGGTCTTCTCCATCTGGCGCTTGACCCTCTGGCGTATCTTCTGCTCGACCTCGAGTATCTCTATCTCGCTCTCCATGATGGAGTACAGGCGCTCGAGCCTCTTCGTCGGGGACGATATGGTAAGGAGCGCCTGCTTGTCGTCGAGCTTGATGGTCAGGTGCGAGGCTATGGTGTCCGCGAGCCTTGAAGGGTCCTCGATGGATGAGACGCTCATTATCATCTCGGGCGGGATGCGCTTGTTGAACTTCACGTAGGACTCGAAGGATTTGACGACCGAGCGGATGAGCGCCTCTGTCTCGACGCTCTCGTCGATCGCTTCCTCGACCTCTTCCACCGAGACCATGAAGCACTCGTCCTCGGAGACGAACTCCTTTATCTGGGCGCGCCTCTTCCCCTCTACAAGGACCTTTACGGTCCCGTCCGGGAGGCGGAGCAACTGCAGTATCGTGCCGAGCGTGCCGGTCTCATAGATGTCGTCCGGGCCCGGCTCCTCGGTCTTTGCCTTCTTCTGTGCCGCGAGCAGGATGGACTTGTCGTGGCTCATGGCGTGCTCGAGGGCCTTTATGGACTTCTCCCTTCCGACAAAGAGCGGCACCACCATGTACGGGAATATGATTATGTCCCGGAGCGGGATCAACGGTATTATCATCTTATCCTTCTTCAAATTGCTTCCTCCCTTCAAAAAGATCATCTTCTCGTCCTGTCGACAGCCCTCAGACGGACCGGCTGTCGGTTTTTTTCATCGAGAAATGGCGCACGACCTCAGGCCGTCTCGGCCCTGTTTCCGTATACGATGATGGGCTTCGCCTTCTCGAGTATGACGTCCTCGTTGACTATGCACTCCTTTATATTGGACTGCGACGGCAGCTCGTACATGGTGTCGAGCATGACGTTCTCTAGTATGGCCCTTAAGCCCCTTGCCCCGGCCTTTCGCCTCATCGACTCCCTGGCTACGGCCGAGAGCGCACCTTCCGTGAATTTGAGCTTCACGTTCTCGAACTCGAAGAGCTTCTGGTACTGTTTTATTATGGCGTTCTTGGGCTCCATGAGTATCTTTACGAGGTCCTTCTCGCAGAGCTCGTCCAGGACCGCGACCACGGGGAGCCTGCCCATGAACTCCGGTATGAGCCCGTATTTGAGGAAGTCCTGCGGCTCTACGTCGTGGAGGACCTTCGAGAGGTTCGGCTCCACGGGCTTCTTCGCATCCGTGCTGAAGCCAACGGACCTTTTACCCACCCTCTGCGAGATGATCGTATCGAGCCCGGTGAACGCGCCCCCGCAGATGAAGAGGATGTTCGTCGTGTCGACCTGGAGGAACTCCTGCTGCGGGTGCTTCCTTCCGCCCTTGGGCGGGACGTTCGCGACCGTGCCTTCGATTATCTTAAGGAGCGCCTGCTGTACGCCCTCGCCTGAAACGTCCCTCGTGATCGACGGAGAGTCGCTCTTCCTCGATATCTTGTCTATCTCGTCTATATAGACGATGCCCTTCTGGCACCGCTCTATGTCGTATTCCGCGTTCTGAAGCAGGCTCAGGATTATGTTCTCTACGTCCTCTCCGACGTATCCGGCCTCGGTAAGGGTCGTCGCGTCGGCTATGGTGAAGGGGACGTTAAGGATCTTCGCGAGCGTCTGCGCCAGGAGCGTCTTCCCCGAGCCGGTAGGGCCGACTATGAGGATGTTGCTCTTCTGGAGGTCGACGTTCCCGAGCGCGACCTTGGACTCTATCCTCTTGTAATGGTTGTGGACCGCGACGGACAAGACCTTCTTCGCGTGCTCCTGGCCGACGACGTACTCGTCAAGGACCTTCTTTATCTCGGTCGGCTTGGGGATCGTGTGCTCGCGCTTCTTGAACTCCTCTTTCTCGTACTCCTCGGCGATTATGTCGTTGCAGAGCTCGATGCACTCGTCGCATATGTAGACCATCGGCCCGGCTACGAGCTTCCTTACCTCGTCCTGCCCCTTGCTGCAGAACGAACAGGTCAGATAACTGCCGCCCTTTTTGTTTACTGACATCTCGATCCTCCAAGCGCTTGAGAAAAGATATTAGCCTAAGAGTGCTATTAGAGCCTTTATTTTCAAAATCGCGGGATCCGTCACGGCCAGTGACGAAAAACGCTTATTTTACCTGGGCTTAACCTGTTCGCCTGAAATCCTTTTCTCGATGACCTTATCAATTATACCATATTCCGTAGCCTGCTGCCCAGTCATATAAAAGTCCCGTTCCGTGTCCCTGTGGACCTTTTCCACGGGCTGGCCAGTGTGCCGCGACATGATCCTGGCGAGCTCCTCACGGATACGGAGTATCTCCCTCGCCTGTATGTCTATCTCGGTAGCCTGGCCCTGCGCGCCGCCAAGGGGCTGGTGTATGAGAATCCTGGAATTCGGGAGGGCGAAGCGTTTTCCGGCCGCGCCTCCGGCGAGGAGGAGCGCGCCCATCGAGGCGGCTTGTCCTATGCAAATGGTAGAGACGTCGGGTTTCACGTACTGCATGGTGTCGTAGATGGCGAGCCCGGCGGAGACGAGCCCGCCGGGGGAGTTCACGTAGATGTGTATGTCCTTCTCCGGGTCCTCGGATTCGAGGAAGAGGAGCTGGGCGACTATAAGGTTCGAGACGTTATCGTCGATGGCGGACCCGAGGAAGATTATCCTGTCCTTAAGGAGCCTCGAATAAATATCGTAGGCCCTCTCTCCACGGCCGGACTGCTCTACAACCATCGGGATCAGAGTCATTTAGCCTCCTTAGGCTCTTTTTATTAGCAGGCTCCCAAGCCCATCTGCATCCGGGACATCAAAGCTGGACCCCGGCGTACCATATAAGGTACGCCGCGCCCCTCGGCTCCCCGCTCCCCGTTTTAACGGGGGCCTCGCATCTGGAGCTTACTTGAAGCCTGAACAAATCAAGAGGTTTTCCAACCTGTTTATTACGCGGCTGAGCTTGCCTCTATAATGATATCGAAGACCTTCTCGTGCTTCATCCCATCCTTTATTATCTCAAGGGCGCCTTCCTTCTCGATCCTGCCCATGAGGGATTCGAACGAGACGCCCCTCGACTCCGCGATGCTCCTTACTGCCTTTTCGGTCTCTTCGCGGGAAACTTCAAGTTTTTCTTTTGCCGCGATAGTGTCGAGGACCACGTCCTCTTTTACCTGCCTTACGGCCATCTCCCTGTACTTGTTCTTGAGCTCCTCAATGGATAAGCCCTGGTCCCCCGGGTTATAGGCCCCCTGCTTCATGCCGTCTATTACCCTGTTCAAGATCACGCCCAGGTACCTGTTCACCATCGCGTCAGGCACGTCAAAGGGGTGCTTCTCTATGAGCTTGTCGAGTATCTCGTTTTTGAGCCTCTCCTTCTCGTGGGTCTCCTTGACTGTGGCAAGCTCCTGCTTCACTTTCGCGTTCAGCGCCTCGATGTTTTCGCACCCGACGGACTTGGCGAACTCTTCGGATATCTCCGGAAGCCCCTTTTCCTTTACGGCCTTTATGGTTAACTTGAACTGGGCCTCTTGCCCGGCGAGCGTTTTCTCGCTGTAGTTTGGCGGGAAGCTTACGTTAGCGTCCCTGTTATCGCCCTTTGAGGCGCCCCTCAATGCCTCGTCGAAGCCGGGGAGCAAAGTCTTTTCCCCGAGGAGGACAGGGTAGTCTACGGACTTGGTGTTCTTTACGGGCTCGTTATTCATGAAGCCCTCGAAGTCGACGACGACGAGGTCCCCGTCCTTCGCGGGCCTGTCCACGTCCTTGAAGTCCGCCTTTACTTCCCTGAGCTTCTGCATCCCTTCCTCGACGTCCTTGTCGGTGACCTCTATCGGCTTCTTCTCGAGCTTCATCCCCTTGTAGCCGTCTATCTCAAGCGCGGGGGAGACCTCGACGACCGCGGAGAAGGCGAATTCCTTGCCCTCTTCAAGCGTCTCCGTCTTTATCTCGACCTTCGGGGCGTCCACCGGCTGTATCGCCTTTTCGCTCAGCGCGTGCGGGTAGGCGTTCTCTATGAGCTTCTTTACGACGTCCTCCTGGACGTGGCCCGAGAACCTCGCCTTAAGGATGTTCATCGGCACGGCGCCTTTCCTGAACCCGGCTATATTGACCGACGACCTTAAAGACTTGTAGGCCGAATCTATCTCCCTCTTTACCGCCTCTGCCGGGACGGTGATGTCGAGCCTCTTCTTTACGGGGCTTAATTCCTCAACCGCGATCTTCAACTCTGTCGTCTGCATCTCTTCCCTTACCCTTTCCATGATTTGGTACCTCTAAAAATTGTTATTTTTCCTGATCTCTGCGTCAGGGCGTAAATAAAAATGCTCACATATTACCATATATGCTCCGCTTTTTATTTCCGCCCTTCCTTGACCTCAGAAAAAATCCCTAATTTTTAGAGGTTAGCCATTATTATATTTTATTATAAAATTATGAGGGCCTTTGCGGCCCATGCGTTCGATCTTCAACTGGTGCGAGAGGGGGGAATCGAACCCCCATGGTTGCCCACCAGATCCTAAGTCTGGCGCGTCTGCCAGTTCCGCCACTCTCGCGAAAAATGACCGTTTCTTCCTGGGATCAGCCAAAGAGCGGCGGAGACACCTTAACGGCGATACGCGCACCGCCTGAGAAGAAAATGCGATAAAAAAGGCGAAATGGAAGGCCTTATAGGGGCCTTTGGGGCTGAAAACGGCAAAAAACTCAATTACTTCTAAAGTATTATAAGTGATTCGTGAGGCCCTTGCAACAAAAAAGGCGTCCTTGCCGGACCCGGCCCAAGCAATTGAAATTTAAAAGAAAACTCCTATTTATGGAGCCTGAACCGGGCCACACTCTCGCTCATCTCGCGGTTCAATTGGACGAGCCTGTCAACGGCCCTCTCGGACTCGACGACCCTGTTCCTGTTCTCGACCGAGACCATCCGCACCGCCTCTATGGCGTCGAGGACCTTTGCCGTGTTCCTCTCCTGCTCCCGGATGATATTGTTTATGAAGTTCACCATCCTCCTTACCTCTTCTATGGCGGAGGTGATCTCCTTGTCGGACGCCGCCTGCTCCCTTGTCGAGCCCTTGACCCTGTAGGCGATGTTCGCGAGCCGCTCGGATGCCCTGTTTATGAGTTCGCTCCCCTTCGCCTGCTCCTGCGTGGCGTTCACGATCCTCCGGGTCATCTCCGCGACCTTGCCCGTAGCCTCTACGACGAGGTTTATCTCCCCGGCCTGCTCGGCCGAGGCCCGGGCTATCTCGCGCACGCTCTCGGTCGACCTTTTGGCCGAGCTTACTATTTTCTTGAGCCCCTCCCCTGCCTCCATCGAGAGCTTTACGCCTTCCTCAACGCTCAAGCACCCCTTTTCCATGGCTTTGACGGCCCTGTTGGACTCGATCTCGACCGCGTCTATTATCTCGGACACCTCCTTTGCGGAGGTAGAGGTCCTCTCGGCCAGGTCCTTTATCTCGTTCGACACGACCGAGAAGCTCTTGCCGTGCTCCCCGGACTGGGCCGCGATGATGGCGGCGTTGAGCGCAAGCAGGTTCGTCTCCTCGGCTACGTCCCTTATGACCTCCAGAGTCTTCCCTATCTCATTTATCTTCTCTGAGAGGCTGTTTATTATCCCGGTCGACTCCCGCGTTATGTCCTTGGTCCTGATGATCCCGTCGATCGTCGATTCGACGGCGGAGAGACCCGCGTTGGCGTCCCTTATGACCTCGTCTGCGAACCGGGACGCCTCCGCCGCGTTCGTCTCGACCTCCCGTATCCTCGCGTTTATCTGCATCATCGACGACGATACCTGGATGACGGAGGATGACAGGCTCTCGATGTTCTCGGAGATCTCCTTTATGGAATACGACATGTCGCGGGTGGAGGAGGCGGTCTCATCCACGCTGGACAAAAGCGAATCCATGTTGTCGACGACCTCGGAGACGGAGGCCCCGAGCTCGAGGACGGAGGCCGCCCCCTTCTCGACGGAGGCGGCGAGAGTTTCCGAGTACCTGGCTATCTCAACGATCGTGGCGTTAAGCCCCTCCATGTTGCCGCCTATGGAGTCCAGCGCCGCGCCCTGGCGCGTCGTGCCCTCTATTATCTGCCTCCTTACCTCTTTGAGGCCGGAGGTAATCTCGGTCTCCTCGTCCGACGTCTTCCTTATCCCCTCTATGACGACGCTTAAGTTCTTCGCGAGCTCGTTGGTCTGCGCGGCGAGGAGGCCGAGCTCGTCGTTTGACCTTACCCCGGCGCCGGCGGTCAGGTCCCCTGAGGCGAGCTGTCTCGTAGTGTCGACAAGGCTTAAGACCGGCGAGGTGACGACCTTCCTTATGAAGGCGAGCCCGACGAGCCCCATCGCGAGGACGACGGCGAAGCCATAGAGTATGGAGCGCCAGATATCGTTCATCGCCGCGTACATCTCCCCCTCTATGGGGACTACGACTTCCAGCGCGCCGGCTACGTCGCCTATCTTGTAGTCGGTCCTGGGGGACCCGGGGTTATTGTTGTGGCAATCGACGCAGGTCTGGGAGGTCGCTATGTCGGGTATCATGTACCTGACGGACGCCTTGCCCGCGAAGTCCTCGAAACTGTAATGGCGCGCCTCCGCCCCTGTGGCGAAGAGCTCGAGCGCCTCCTTCTGAAAGGCGTCCTTGGGGGCGTTCGCAGGGTTTATCGGCTGCAGGCTGACTATCTCCATGTGGAGGCCGCCGCTTGAGCCCAGGGAGCCTGAGACCTCTTTTATGAACGTGATGGGGAGCGGTATGGCCCTGGGGTCGTTATGGTAGGAGCCCGTTACGGTGATGCCTGCCTCGAGCGCCCTCTTTACAATGGTCGAGGCGTAGTACTGCCTGTCGGCGGCGATCTTCCTGGAGAGGAGGTCGACGGCCATAAGCGCCATGCGTCTGGTCTGCTCGATCCTCTCGTGGTATATGTAGAAGCTGTAGACCCCGAATATCACGGCCCAGACCAGGGCGGCGAAGACGAGGAGCTTCGTCCTTATGCCGAATCTCATTGTCATCCTCAGAGAAGCCTATTTACCTGAATATTATAAGAAAAGGGGCGTGCTTACAAGGTTTTTCTGGGGAGCGGCCTTTGCGGGGGGAAAGCCCTTCTCAAGAGAAGGGCTTAAAGACGGTCTTTCACTCGATCATTAACGCGCCAGCTTTCTCGTCGAACCTTACGACGCGTATTTCGCCGGGCTTCAATTCCACCGTGTCGTCGAGCGAAAAATCCGCGGGTCTGCCGGGGCCGCTCCTGTAGAGCTTCGCCTCGACCCTGTGCATGCCGGGCTCTATCAGAAACTCCTCGAACACGTAAGAGGCCATGTCTTTCTTAAGGCCCGTCGGCGAGTAGGCCTTGTCCAGTCGTTTTTCTCCGGCCATGTAGAGCTCGACGACCACCGGGTGTCTCTCCCTCGGGCACCTGCCGAGCTTCGACATGCTCATCTTCACCTGCCTCTTGTCCTTCAGCTCCTTACGGTACCTCTCGCCCTCTTTCTTTATGAAATCGGCCTCCTCGCAGTCGGCGGCGACCCTCTCCCCCGAGTGCTTGAACGCCACCTTCAACGCGGCGTCCTCCTTCCTGTAAAACGAGTAAGAGATGTCCGAGAGCCAGACCGACGGGAGTATGAGGACGAAGAGGATGACCGAGACCCTTGCAAGGGCGGACCAGTTCATCGGCTCCTTTTTCTTCGGAGGCCCGCCGTCTTTTTCAGACGCCTTCTTGGACCGCCATTCCTTTATGGCTATGTATATGACCGGCAGTATGAACGCGAGCAATACGCCTGCTATCCACATCTCTAACTCCTTGCCTTAAGGCCTTCCCTGAAGGCGGTAAGTTCCTTTATGAACGCGTCACCCTCGACGGACGAGAGGTATTGAAGCCCTATCCGGGACCTGTCCAGGGACTTTTTCACGACGGGCGGCCTGAAACCGGCGAGCCTGCCGGAGAGCCAGTCGTTACCCTTCCTGAAGTGGCAATCCCCCTCCGCGCAAGAGGCGATAAACACCCCGTCGACGCCCCTGTCCAGCGCCATCGAGAGCATCGACGGCTGGAGCATCCCTATGCACGGGAGCGCGACTACGCGGGCCCAGTCATATCCGTTCAGGCCTCCGTTGCCGTCCTTGATGCCTTCTATCCACGGGCCTTTAGCGCATGCGAAGACCAGGACTTTCCCGCACTCGCCCTTCTCCTTCAATTCCGCGACGAGCCTTTTTATATCGTCCTTGACCTGGTCCTCGGGCATATCCGGGAGGTTAATGGCCTTGTAGTCGCAGGCCCCGACGCAAAGGCCGCAACTCGCGCACCTCTTGTCCACCACCACCGCCTCGAGCGGGTACGGCATCCCGTCGGTCCTTTTTCTCATCGAGATCGCCTGGTACGGGCAGTCCTCCATGCAGAGCTCGCACCCGGTGCAGTTCTCGAGCGTCACCTTTGCCGGAGGGTTCCTCTTTTTCCTCCCGAGCCACGGCACGGAGGCGAAGACAAGGGTAATAGCGACTATAAACCCCCAGAGGGCGCGCTCCGAGACCCAGTTGAGGAATGGGAATATGAACATGAAGAACCAGTCGAACGGGACGGCCTCCGCGAGCCTCTTAAGCTCCGCCGGGGACCCGCTTACAGCGGGCTTCATGAACGAGAGCGCGAGGAGCGCGAGTATTATGCCGTAAGCGACGACCCTCGGCGGGTTTATTACCGCCTTTGTTATCCTCGCTATGTGGACCATGATGAGTATGAAGAGGAAGAACGCGGTGGAGAAGTGTATGAACAGTATTATGTAGAAGAGCTGGTCCGTGAGGCTCCCGGCCCTCGCGAAGTTGAGCGATAAGGGGAGACCGAATATGGGGATGTTCTCGAGCATGCGGGCGGAAAGTGTGGCGATGAGCTTTGCGCGCTCGTCCCATACCATCCAGTAGCCGAAGATGCCGCCTATCCAGATGACCCAGGCCATCGCCGCCCCCGAGACCCATGCGAGCCACCTCCAGTGCCTGTACCTGCCGGTAACAAAGCACCGGAAGGCGTGGAGGAGCATCGTTATTATGAGCCCGTCGGATGCGTACCTGTGGAGAGACCTCATGACCCCGCCAAGGTACCACTGCCTCATGGTGAGCGACTGGACCGAGAGGTACGCGCCTCTGGCCGAGATGTCGTAGAAGAGGAATAGGTAGACGCCTGTTACGAGTATTATCCAGAGGAAGAATATGCTGATAGCGCCGAGATAATGAAACGGGTTGTACTCGGAGGTGACAACGGCGTTCACCGGCTTTTCGATTGCGAGCCATGCCCTTTCGGCGAAAGACGCGCGGCTGAACCCCCTTTTTTCTCCCATTTGGCCCTTTCTACCCTTTCTTGAAGCGCGCCCGGATCCTTTTTCCCCAGACCGCGTAGATGATCGCGAGTATCACGGCGAGCTGGATGAAAACGCTTAAAAAGACCGGATAATCTATAACGTACTTCCCGGTGTACGGGTCGTACCTGTAGCAGAAGTATTTTATCTTGTCTATGAGCGACGCGTCTGCCTTGCCCAGGGGCTTGCCGGTAAGCACTTCCTCGAGCCTCGAGCCGAGCGTAGCGCCCTGGGTCCTCATCGAGTAGACCTGCTTGTATATGACCCCGTCCCCTTTAACGACCGTCACCATGTCTATGTGGTCGAAACTCCCGTCGGCCTTCTTCTTCCAGAAGAACCCGAAGTCTTCGGTCATCTTCCGGACGGTCTCCGGGGAGGAGGAAGCGAACCTGATCGAGGAGAAGTCTTTCGTAAATTTGAGCCCGTAATTTTTAAGCGCCGCCGGGGTGTCGTTCTCCGCGTCGAACCCGACGGAGAGGACGTTGAACCTGTCGCCGAACTTCGCGCGGGCGTTATCCACCGCTCCCTTAAGCTCCGCCGTGATAGTCGGGCAGACCTCGGGGCAGGTCGTATAGATGAAGCTCACGACGAGCGGCTTTCCGTTCTCCTTGAAATAATCGGAGAGCCTGAAGCGCCTTCCGTCCTGGTCGACGAGCTCGTAGTCCCCGGCCTTTTTCCCCTCGGACCTTACGGAGGCGTCGAAGGCGTCCTTGAGCTCCTGAATGCCGGCGTCCCCGGCGGACGCGTTCAAACTCAAGGATAAGAGCAGAAAAACGGCAAGGATGACGGAGTGTCTCCACCGGATTGTCTTAAAGCCCATTGACGGCTCCTGAAATATTAGGCAGGGACCAAACGAATACCGGTTAAATGTTACAGCATGAGGCGGGCGTGTTGTATGATTTTTATCATTTGTCGAAGGGAATCGAAACCGTTTCTGAATTTCGAAACCATGCATCCATCGTTCCCGTGCCTTTTCGATATTATATCATTACAGGACATTCAAATACAGGGCTCCCCCAAAAAAAAAGGGCCGCGCCGGAAGGCGCGGCCCTGGATAGCTCTCCAGACTACTGCTGTTCTATCTTCTTTCCGAAGATTATCGAGCCGAAGGCTATGACGATGTAGAGTACGCCGCCGAGCACCGCGAGCACCCCGCCGACACCCATCATCGACATGAACATGTCGATCGCCGGGTCGAAGGTGAAGGAGAACGGCGCGCCGGAGAAGGTGATGTCGTAGTGCCTCCTGGGGACGCCGAAGGAGCCCGCACTCATCATGCCGATCGACAGGGTCGCTACCCCTACCCCGTAGAGCCAGGGCTGGACCGAGGCGAACCCCTTCCAGATGATCTCCCTGTTGAAGATGTAAGGGATAAGGAGATAGGTGAACCCCATGAACGCTATGGTCGTGCCCGCGACGACGGTGCCGTGGAAGTGGCCGGTTATCGCGAAGGTGTTGTGGCGGATGATGCTGAACTGCTCGGTACCGAATATGACGCCGGTGATGCCTCCGAGGAAGCCGAAGAGCACGATCGAGATGACGATGCCCGAGAAGGCCGGGTTGCCCCAGGGGGCTTTTTTCAGCCACTCGAAGAGCCCGCGGGTGTAGCCCTGCTTTCTCAAGGCCACTTCCATCGAGGCCGGGATCGCGAAGGCGTGGATCATCGAGGCGAGCACCGCGAGATGCATCATGTAGCTGGTGTTGACTACCTTGTGCCAGTTCGAGAGGACCGGGTCGACAAGGAGGTGGTGCTCGGACGCGAGGTTGATAAAGAGTATGTAGAGGACGAAGGCGGTCCTTGAGAGCTTCTCGTTAACGGGTTTCCCGCCGACGACGAAGGCTGAAGTCATGTACCATACGGATACCATCGCGCAGACGTTGATCTGCTGGGACGAATGTCCGAGGCCCCAGAATACCAGCCTGTAGGCCGACGGGTCTATGGTCGGCAGGATGTCCAGCGACCATAAAAAGGTCGGCAGGAATATCCCGGCGCCGTGGAGAAGCGTCAGTATGCCTATGATGCTCGCGGCGGCCAGGCCGAAAGACCCGAGGGGCAAGGTCTTCTTGTACCCGCCGTCCCTCTTGGACAAGACTATGTTTATGAAGAAGTGTATGAA
>JACREV010000147.1 GCA_016218095.1 Deltaproteobacteria bacterium
CTGCGCCGAGCAGTCCTTGCCGGACGGGCAAAGTTCATATCCAACGATAGCGGGGTGTTTAGATTATTGTCGTCTCCGGATACTCTGGCCCTCGCCGGGCAGTCCTGGCCGGACGGGTAAATTTCATACCCAACGATAGCGGGGTGTTTAGATTATTGTCGTCTCCGGATACTCTGGCCCTGCGCCGAGCAGTCGCCCGCCCCACAGTCCCCTCCCATCAAGGGAGGGGAAGTTAAAAGACCGAGTTTTTGTTCTGTTTTACAAACACACATGCGCATGGCGGAGAGCGCATAAGGGAGGGAGAGGCGAGCGCGCCGGGGTAGATTAGACCGCTTGCGCTCGGCGCGCAAACAACTGGGACCTGAGAGCCGTGGGCGGGGGAGGAAGGAAGCGCTTGGAGCCCATGCGCCAAAAGCGCGCTGAGGCGCGCAAAATGGCCTTTTTGAAAGAGTGAAGTCAGCCTTCCTTAAGAGCCCCCGAAAGCCTCTCAGCAATCTCCTTGACCCCGAGCCCCTCGACTCGCACCCTCTTCTCCCTCGACTTTGTCCCTGAATCGATCGAGAGCGCGGACTTCCTTATACCTAAAATATCGGATAGGAATTCTATTAGCGCGCGGTTCGCCTCGCCCTCTACCGGCGGGGCTGTGAGTTTTATCTTGAGGGAGTTTTCCTGCACGCCTTCGACGGCGCATCTGGACGAGCGGGGCTGGAGCCTTATGCGGATAAAGAGCCCCTTCGGGGTCTCCTCGATGAACGGGAGCGTCTTACTTGGGGAAGAACTTGAGCTTTTCCGAGTCACTGTCGGCCCTGCGGGACTCGTCCTCTTCCAGGACGAGCCTGCTTGAGTGGTAGTTGATGACGGCCTTTATCGAGGACTCTATCTCGAGCCTCTGCTGTTTCAATCTGAATATCTCGTCCCTTAGCTCCTGTGCCCGGCCTTGCGCCTGCCTTACGATCTCCTCGGCCTGCAACCTTGCCTCTGCTATAAGGAGCTCGGATTCCTTCCTGGCGTTGATTTTGAGGTCCTCTACCATCCTCTGCGCTGTCGTGAGGGTCTCTTTAAGGACGCGCTCGTTCGAGATGTGCTCATTGAGCCTCTCTTGCGCGTCTCTAAGGCGCTCGGTTAAGGTGATTATCTCCTTCGCCGACTCTTCGAGCGCGTCCGCCGCCTGCTCTCTAAGGTCGTCGACCTCTCTCGTATCATAGCCGCGGAGAGACTTCTTGAGCTGGTTCCCCCTTACCTCAAGCGGCGTTATCTTCACATCGAACCTCCCCCGGCCTTCATCCGGATTGCGAGCTCTATCAGCGTGACTACCGCGAACCTCTTTATGAAGTAGATGGCGAGGATGACTATCATCGGAGAGAGGTCGAGCCCCCCGAGGAACGGGACCACGCGCCTTACCCTGTAAAGGAGCGGCTCCGTTATCTGGTAAAGGAAGCGGACTATCGGGTTGTACGGGTCCGGGTTTACCCATGAGATGAGAGCCCTTGCTATTATTATCCACAGGTATACGCTTAGCGCTATGTCGAGTATCTGGGCTATTGCGCTGATAAGGTTTGCGAAAGCGAACATCCTTTAATATCTCCTTTTATCTTGATTCCGCAGGTACGGTCTGTGACATTGATCTATTTAAGCTGTCATTGCGTGCCGAAGCGGCAATCTCAGGTTTTTACCTGAAAGCCTGAAAAAAATTAGATTGCCGCGTCGCTTGCGCTCCTCGCAATGACAAAATGTTGCGAGGGCGCGCAACAAAAGCTCCTACTTCCCTACAGAGAGCTCCTTTGCCCTCTTGGTCGCCGCCTTTACGGCCTTTATGATGGCGTCCTTGAAGCCCGCATCTTCGAGTTTCGCTATCCCCTGCATGGTGGTGCCGCCGGGGGAGGTGACCATCTTCCTTAATTCCGAGAGGTCCTTGTTGCTCTCGATCGCCAGGAGCGCCGCCCCGAGTGTCGTCTGCATGGCGAGGAGCCTGGAATCGGCGTCGGTAAGCCCGAGTTCGCGCCCCGCCTCGACGAGCGCCTCCATGAAATAGAATACATACGCCGGGCCGCTCCCGGAAAGGCCCGTTACCGCGTCGAGCAAGCGTTCATCGTCGACTACGACGACCTTTCCGACCGACTCGAAAACGGCCCTCGCGAGCTTCAGGTCGTTCTTGCCCGCCCCCATTCCGGCGACGAGCCCGGTCATCCCTTCCCTTACTATCGCCGGGGTGTTGGGCATCGCCCGGACGACCGGGATAAAGGTCTTTACCCCGCCGTGCTTGAGTATCTCGAGGATCGCGGTCGTGGTGAGCCCGGCCGCGGCCGATATGAGGAGCTTCGGCCCGGAGAGCTCCGGGGCAATTTCGGTGAGCGCGTCCTTCGCGTCCTGCGGTTTTACCGTAAGGAATATTATATCAGCATTTCTTATGACTTCGTGGTTTTTGTTGTAGACCTTTATCTCGTAGGTCTCTGCGAGGTGGACGAGACGGGAGGATACCCTGTCGCTCGCGATCAGCTGGTTCGCGCCGACGCTCTTTGAGGCGAGCAAACCCTTTATGAGCGCCTCGGCGAGGTTGCCGGCGCCGAGAAAGCCTATGGTCTTTTTTGTGAGCATTTTATCTGTCTGCCGGAAGGTGAGGATAGGTCGGCTAAAGCGCCTTCAACGCCTTTTTCTCGGGCCTGGGGCCGAATATCGCGGTCCCGATACGGACTATAGTCGCGCCTTCCTCGATCGCCACCTCGAAGTCACCCGACATCCCCATGGAGAGATCCCTCAAGAAGACCCCGGGGATGCGCTCCTTGTTTATGCGCTCGGCGAGACGCCTTAAGGCGACGAAGTAGGGCCTCGAGAGCTCAGGGGAGTCGAATAGAGGGGGGATGGTCAGGAGGCCCTTGACCCTTAAGTTCGGGAGCGTTGAGGCCGCCCTCGCGAGCTTTACAGCGCCCTCTGCGTCGACCCCGGTCTTGGTCTTTTCCCTGGCGAGGTTCACCTCTATGAATATGTCCATCGGCTCCTTCGCCCTCTTGTTTATCTCGTGCGCGAGCTCTATGGAGTCGACGGTCTCGATGCAGTCGAACATCTCGACCGCGAGCTTGACCTTGTTCTTCTGCAGGTGGCCTATGAAGTGCCACCTGACGGCCTTGTCCTTTATCTTTTCCATCTTCTCCCCGGCCTCCTGCACATAGTTC
Source organism: Deltaproteobacteria bacterium (assembly GCA_016218095.1). Classification (GTDB taxonomy): domain Bacteria; phylum Desulfobacterota; class GWC2-55-46; order GWC2-55-46; family GWC2-55-46; genus GWB2-55-19. The sequence goes on from JACREV010000147.1 coordinate 3,171, forward strand.
TCGCCGAGGGTCTTGGCGCCGCTCGAGACCGCCTCTTTCACCCTTTTTATGTCGACCGTCTTCGTAACGGCAAGGAGCGTCACCTCTCCGGGGTCCCGCCCGGCCTTCCTCGCCGCCTTTCCGATCTTTTCAAGAACGCCTGCCAGATTCTCAGAGATTGTCCCAGTCATTGAGACCCGCCAGAAGTTTTTTAAACCGCCGCGCATCCGGCGGCTGGAACAGGACAAGTGTCGATGAAATAAAGGGAAATACCCCTCAAATGACCTCAATTCCACCTGTTGTTACACCTTATAGCACAAGTGGGGCCCTTGCTCCAAGCGAAATTTTAAAGGATTTGCGACTTTTCAGGGGGTATTGATTAAAAAAAGGGCAGAAAGGGGCCGTGTCATTGGCCGGGGTCCGGGAGTTTCAACGGCCCGAGGTAATGGATCCAGGACATCTCCCAGACGGCCGCGATGAAAAGGATAATTATCACAAGCAGATAGAGCTTTACGCCGTCGCGAGCGGCTATCCGCACAGCCTCTTTCCTTGATTCCACCTTCTTCCTCATGGGCCACAGGAGCGAGAGACCCATATCCATCCCGACCGCCGATGAAATACAATAGGCCCCGAACTCGAGTAAAAAGGTGCCGTAGAAGACCATGAGCATAACGCCGCCTGAGTCCATGCCGTATATGAGGATGCCTATGATGAAGCTCCTCAATACCGCGATGAGGTAAGGGAGGAAGAATATCGCGCCGGTCAAGGTGGTCGAGAAGAACGCGCCGACCAGGAGGTTGAAAAGGAAGGTATAAAGTATCTTTGCGGTAAGACTGCTGGCGAGGATCCCGGTCAGGGGTTTCAGGTACGAGAGGTTCTGTATCTCCTTCAACTGCTGGGCCCTTAGATCGAGGACGAACGGTATCTTTTCCGAGACCGTCCACTGCCCGAAGACGAGAAAGACAACGTGCGCCGCCGCGAAGAAGACGACGAGGTTCCGCCTTCTTTTGAGCGCTTCGAAAGATTCCTTTAATATGTTGTTCATAGGCTCCGGGCGGCTGACTTCAAAGGGATAAATATATAATATTAGCAGAGATATTGGAAGGGACTTTTTTAAGCAGAGAGGCCTTTTTCAGAAGAGCACGATTAAGACGACCCCTGAAAGCATTATCAAAGACCCGAGGAGGCGCTCCCTGATGTTTATCTCGTGGAAGAGGAGCCTGCCGTAGAGGACGCTGAAGATGAGGGATGTCCTTTTGACCGAGATCATGTAGGCGACTTGCGTGAGACTGATGGCGACGAAGTGTGAGAGTATCATGACCGCGGTGCAAAGGCCGATGGGGAGGAAGGTCGCCGGTTTTTTGAGGACGGATTCGAACTTGCCCTTCGATATCGTATAAATCGTGAGCACGGCGGTGAGCGTAAACGGGTAGAAGGCGCCGAAAAAGACGGGGTCCGAGTGCTGGACCGCGACCTTTCCGAGCGTGGACGTGACGCTGTATATGAGGGCTACCGCTATCATGAGTAGCGAGCCCTTTTCCTTTACTATCGCCTTTATGGGGCCTAAGAGCCCGGTCTTCGTGGCGCTCGCGTTCAACATGTACGCGCCGACGGTTATGAGGACGACCCCCGCGACCCCGCCCCTCGACGGCACTTCACCGAGCATGACGAAGGCTATGAATATGATGAAGACAGGGCTCAAGGCCATGAAGGGTATGGTGAGCGAGAGGGGCGAGAGCTTTATCGCCTTCACATAGAGTACGAGCGAAAGGACCTCAAGCGGGATGAGCGCGCCGACCGTGGCCCAGAAGGCGGAATCCAGGTGCGGGGCCGGGGCAAAGTAAAGGGCTAGGGCGAGAAATGGGAGGGCGTACCCCTCGCGGACCCAGACTATCACGAGTTCGTCGGTGTCTTTGAGGGCGCGCTTGCTTAGCGCGTCGGCGGTAGATAATGCGATTGCGGTTATGAGGGCGAAGGGGAGCCAGTACATGGGGGGCCTTTAACAGGCTGCTCTCAAGTCCATCTGTTTTTTTGGCATCAAAGCTCGGAACTGCGGCGTACATACTACAGTACGCCTCGCATCTGGAGCTTTTTGAGCAGCCTGACAAATTTAGGCGTAGTTGGGTTAGCGAAGCGTAACCCAACGCAAAAAGTTTTTGCAGGGTGGGCTCAGCCCGCCGATAACTGCACGCCTTTTCAGTTAACCGCATATCATGATTATATGGCGGTTCACTTCTTCTTCGACTTCCCAGCCCCGGGCTTCTCTTTCACCCGGCATGGGTCGTACTTGCCGACTATTTCCTTGAGCTTCCTGCAATAGAGCCCGCCGGTCTTGTAGCAGATCTCCTTCTTCGGGTCGAGGAAGACCGCGAATGAGCATTTTATGCAGATGAGCCGTCGCCCATAGTTGAATCCTTTTTTCATTTTAAGGTTTTTGCCGGACCTCCTCAAGGGAAATCTCCTTTGACCGTTTAGGGCCTATCCTATATAATCAGGGCAGACCCACCTGCCCCGAAAGGAGGCACGTGATACCTTCCTTTGCCAAGAACATACTCGTGGCCGACCCGGACCAGAGGCGGAGCCTGCGCGCCGCGATAATACTGAAGCGACTCGAATACAATGTCTTTGTCGCTACGGAGAGCGCAGAGCTCCTTCGCATCGCCGACTACGCCATGCCGAACCTCATACTCCTCGACCTCCGGATGCCTTTCGTCGGGAACAGGACCTGCCTCGAGGCGATTCGCTCCGAGCGCGGGCTCGACCCGGTAAAGGTCATCACGACATCGGATGAGGCTGACGAGCCGCTCCTGAAAGAAAGCCTCAAGAAGGGCGCGAACGACTTCCTCGTCCGCCCCTTCGGCCCCACCGGACTCTATAGCAAGGTCCAGGCCCTTACCGAGACCCAGCCGAGGGAGGCCCCGAGGCTCCGCGTGATATTCAGGGCTACCGTCACCGCCGGTCACACGGCCCGGACGGCGTACGCGACGATGATATCAGAGCGCGGCGTCTTCATACGGACCATGAACCCGTTTGAATCGGGGACGCGGGTCACTCTCTCGCTCGATCTGCCGAGCGCCAAGCCGCTCGTGCTCGACGGCGAGGTCATATATCAGGTAAGCCTGAACAGGGAAAGGTTCTCGGAGCCGGGGATGGGGGTGAGGTTCGTGAACCTGCCGCCGGAGGTGAAGATGGGCCTCAAGACCTTCATCGAGAGCCAGTTGACGGGGGATTTGGAGCCGGAGATGATGATCTAACTAAAAATTGTTATTTTTCCTGATCTCTGCGTCAGGGCGAAAATAAAAATGCTCACATATTTACCACATATGCTCCGCTTTTTATTTCCGCCCTTCCTTGACCTCAGAAAAAATTCCTAATTTTTAGAGATAGCCTTATGTCAAAGTTTGTCATTGCGAGGAGCGGTCCTCGCCGGACTGGCAAATCCATATTAAGCCCCTCCGCCCTGAAAAGTCTACAGGCACCGATCCGGCTTTGGCCGTGCGCCGAGCACGCGACGAAGCAATCTCAGGAGGCTCCATTGCCAAAAGATGAGATTGCTTCGCATACGCTCGCAATGACAGCGGGGATTCTCGTTAATCGATAGGCGCGGTTTTCCAACCGCGCCTGGGCGGGGCTCGTTATCGGGTAGCGTAACTCAATATTTTTAGGCGGGTTCAAGTTTGAAACTTGAACCCGAAGATTCGTAGAGGCTACACGAACTGTAGGGTTTAGGTTGCAAACCTGAACCCGCAAGTCAGCAGAGGGCCTTGTAATGAAAAAACTTTTAATTCCTCTGATTACTATTTTGGTTTTGGTCTTTGCCTCGGCCATATCTTTTGCCGCAGGGCCGTGGAAAGGAAAGGTCATAGACGCTGAAACCAAAGAGCCTCTCGAAGGCGCGGTAGTGCTGGCGATATGGGATAGGGCATACAGGACCCCGACAGGGGATAGTTCTTACTTCTATAATTCAAAAGAGGTCTTAACGGATAAAGACGGCAGATTCGAGATACCGTCTTATGCACCCATAAATTTTCTGCCCATTATAAGCTATATCAGAGGGCCTTATTTTACGATCTTCAAGCCGGGGTACGGAAATTTCCCTGAACACAGGGTTGGTCCGCCAATGGACCTGTCAACCGATGCGATCGAGGAGTTTTTTTTAAGGGAGACAGGTAAGTCAGGGGAGATAGATTGGGACTATGACAGGCAAGAAAAATTTAAGGTAACATTCGGAGTTGTTGAGTTGCCAAAACTCAAGACGAGGAAGGAGAGGCTTTTGACAATCGGCAGCATCCCGCCTTTTATTCCAAATGACAAGATGACGAAATTGCTTGAATTAATGAATAAAGAACGGATTGATTTAGGGTTGCAACCATCCAATGTGAAAAGAGGTGTAAGATGAGGAGATTAAAAACAGTAGGTAGTAGGTAGGTTGGGTTAGCGAAGCGTAACCCAACATTTTCAAAAAGGCTACAACATCATCTCATACGCAATTATCCCCACCGCCGCAATCGCAGAAGTCTCGGTCCTTAAAATCCTGTTCCCCAACGATACCAGGACGAACCCCGCGCCTTTAGCGGCCCCGGCCTCCTCATCCGTAAACCCGCCTTCGGGGCCTGAGAGGATTGCTACGGGTCCGCCACCGTTGTAGCCGCGAAGGACGCTCTTAAGCGAAGGCAGTCCGCCTTTCTCCCACAACATGACCTTGAGGCCAGCATCCGTCCGGAGGGCATCTTTAAAAGAACAGAACGGTGTGACAGATGGGATGTCGGGCCTCCGCGACTGCTTCGCGGCCTTCAGAGCAACATCCTGCCACCTGTGGGACTTCTTCTGGACCGAGTCCCTCTCTCCTATCGAAATCGATTTTTCAGATTTGAATGGGATAATGGATGCAACGCCGAGCTCTGTCGTCTTCTGTATGATAAGCTCCATCCTCTCCTTTTCAGGAAGCGCCTGGAGGAGGGTGATTTCAACCTCATTTCCAACCGGCCCCATCTCCTCGAAGACCTTGATGCGCGCGCCGTTCTCCTCGATACTTTCGACGCGCGCGCGCAAAAGCGCATCCCCCGAGACGATGGTCACGGCCTCCTTGAGGCGCGGGTTCCAGCTCATGAGGGCGCGAAAGGCCTCGTTCTGAAGGTCGGACTCGCCACCTATTGTGGCCCCGCTCAATGTGATCCTGCCAAAGGACACTGAATGCTCTCCAGCCGTCATTCCCGCGTGTTTCAAGCGGGAATCCAGTATTAATATGTGAGCCTGTCCAAAGATAGCATTTTTTAACGCGGATTGCAGGGGATTTTGGGGGATGAAGGTGATGTCTACAGTGAGGGGGATTTCACCCTCCCCACAATCCCCTCCCGTCAAGGGAGGGGAGGTATATAGGCAGGGCTCTCATTGGACGAGACGGGTGACTCCCCCGTCCGATATGTTAGAGGGGACTTACGCGAAAAATCACTCACCCCCTCTCCCACGGAGGGGAGAGGGGGTGAAAAATTTGAATCGTAATTTTCAGTCGGAGTTCTTCAGGAAGGCCTTGAGGGCGGCTATCCGCCTTTTGTGGAAGGCGTTCGACTCAGACGATATTTTGGAGAGTATCTTGAGCGCGGCACCGGGGCTGTATCCGGCCTTTCTCGCGAAGAACGCGCCGTTCATGTCAGCGCTTATCTCGGCGAGCTCTCCTGCCGGTATGTCCGTCGCCGGGCTGAACTCAGGGACCGCCTCCCGGTAATCTTTTGAAATGACATGGGAGGCCTCATGGGCTATAATGAACGCCATCTCGTCATCCGAGGCGCACTCGGAGAGCAACCCGGTCGTGATCATGATCGAGCGGTCGGGCTGGACCCAGGCGTTCCTGACCGTATCGTTCACGATGATAATGCGCGCCTTCAGACCCGTTGCAGGCTCGAGCCTCCCCGACACAACGGAGACGCGCGCCCGCAGCTCGTCGATAGAGGCGGCTGAGGCCGACCCAACGAGGAAGAGGGACAGGACGAATAGTAAAGTTATTCCTTTGAAACGGCTCATTTTTCTTGTCGTCCGGTGTTTTATTCGGATGAGGAAGGGTGAAGGGGTTGCCAGAAAGAACGCGTGCCATCCAAAGGGATTCTAACATTTTCAGGGCTCGATAATCAATGAAAAAATGCCGTCCCATAATGGTCCAGTCCACGTGCTCCCACGCGGGCAAATCCGTGCTAACCGCCGCGCTTTTGAGGATTTTAAGGAGCAGGGGTTTTCATGCCGCGCCCTTCAAGGCGCAGAACATGGCCCTTAATTCGGCCGTCACTCGCGCTGGCCATGAGATAGGCCGCGCCCAGGCCTTTCAGGCAGAGGCCGCCGGAATTGAGGCCACCTCTGACATGAACCCCATACTTTTGAAGCCCACCGGCGACTCCGTCTCTCAGGTCATAATCCACGGCAAAGTATTCGCCTCGATGTCCGCAAGGGAGTACCACTCCTTCAAAAAGGAGGCGAAAAGGTTCGTCGCCGAGAGCTTTGAGAGGCTTGCTAACGAGTACGAGGTCATCGTCATCGAGGGCGCCGGGAGCCCGGCAGAGGTAAATTTAAGGGATAACGACATCGCCAACATGGGGGTCGCCGAGATGTGTGATGCCCCCGTCCTCCTTGCCGGCGACATAGACCGGGGCGGCGTATTCGCCCACCTCATCGGCACGCTCGATCTCTTGTCCCCGGCGGAAAGGGAGCGCGTAAGGGGCTTCATCATAAACAAGTTCAGGGGCGATATCGGGCTCCTCAAGCCGGGGCTTGAGTTTCTGGAGACGCGGACGAAAAAGCCGGTACTTGGCGTAGTGCCTTATTTCAAGGAGATGTTGTTGCCGGATGAGGACGGGGTCGCGCTCGACTCAAATGAACCGGCGGGCGTTTCCGCCGTGACAATAGCGGTTATAAAGTTGCCGAGGATATCGAACTTCACCGACTTCGACCCGTTCAGGGCCGAGGGGGTAGATTTAAGATATATCGAGTCCCCCTCATATATCGAAGGCGCGGACGCCGTCATCATCCCCGGCACAAAGAACACCGTCTCTGATCTGGCATGGCTGAAAGACAGGGGTTTCGCGGATGCGCTCCGTTCCTTCAGGGAAAGGGGCGGGGTGATATTCGGCGTATGCGGCGGCTTTCAGATGCTCGGGAGAGAGGTCAAAGACCCGTTCGGCGTCGAGTCAACGAAGGTAACGGAGGCCGGGCTCGGGTTTCTAGACTGTGTGACCACGATACTCGAACACAAGAAGACCTTCAATGTGCGGGCATCGCTCGAATTCGATGGAAATAGCTTTGATGCCGCAGGCTACGAGATACACATGGGCGAGACAACAGGGAGGCTTACTCCGTTCTGCCGCATAAGCGAGCGGAACGGAGAGGGGGCGGAGGTCCTTGACGGCGGCGTAGATGGCAAAGTCTACGGCACATACATCCACGGCATATTCGACAACGACGCCTTCAGGCGCTCGTTCCTCGATATGCTTCATGGGCAGAAGGGGCTCCCGGCAAGGGCTCTGACCTCGTTCGCGGCAAAGAGGGATGAAGCGCTCGATGCGTGGGCCGCGCTCGTGGAGAAGAGCGTCAAAATCGATGAGATAATGAAGATAATGGGTCTCGGCCTGAATGCCTGACATAAGCTTCCTTTCCCCGCCGTTTTCGCCTTTCGTCCTCATCCTTGCGTACCTCCTCGACCTCGCAATAGGCGACCCTGAAAACCTCCCGCACCCGGTCAGGTGGATAGGCGCGTCCATCACCGCGCTCGAAAGAATGGTGAGGAGCCTCGCCCGCACCCCCGGCGCTCTCCGCCTCGGCGGGGCCTTGCTCGTCATCGTAGTAGTCGGCCTCACATACGCCCTCGCGCTCATCATCCTCCACGCCTCATACGGCGTTTCGCCGATACTATCCCAGATCATCTCGCTCGTGATCGTCTGGTGGTCTCTGTCTATCAAGTCGCTCAAGACCGAGGCGCTCGGGGTCGTCAACGCCTTCAAGGCAAGCGGGATCGAAGGCGCGCGCAGAGCCCTCTCGCGCATAGTCGGCAGGGACACCTCATCGCTTTCAAGGGACGGGGTCATGAGGGCGACGGTCGAGACGGTCGCCGAGAACACCTCGGACGGCATAGTCGCGCCGCTTTTTTACCTTGCAATAGGCGGCCCCGCGCTCATGCTCGCGTACAAGGCGGTGAACACGGCGGACTCGATGATAGGGTACAAAAATGAGAAGTACAAAGACCTCGGATGGTTCGGGGCGAGGCTCGACGACGTTGCCAATTACATCCCGGCGAGGCTCTCCGCCATCCTCGTCGTCTCAGCCTCCTTTATTTTAGGGTATAATTGGATGGGGTCCCTGAGGGTGTGCCTGCGGGACGGCGGAAACCACCCGTCCCCGAACTCCGGGCGGCCCGAGGCCGCGGTCGCCGGGGCCCTGGGGCTCAAGCTCGGCGGCGGGGCTTATTACGGCGGGGTCTTCATCCCCAAGCCGTCGATAGGGGATACGGATACGGCCCCGGACGAAGGGGCGGCGCTCCGCGCGATAAGGTTGATGGAGGCGAGCGCCCTTTTGATGACGGCGCTCGCGTTCGCGTCAAGGGCGGCGATGATACTCTTCTAAATCATCCATTAAGGCGGCCTATGCTAAACGTCCTGAGATTCATCCTCCTCATAAGCATGGTGGTCTGGATCGGCATGCTTATATTCTTTACTTTCTTCGTGGCGCCGAGTATATTCAAGGTGCTCCCGAGGGAGCTCGCCTCCGACCTCGTCGGAGACTTATTCCCCAAATACTGGATGATAGGCTATGCGGCCGGTGTCCTCTCGCTCCTATCCCTCATAGCCATATCTCTCATAGA
>JACREV010000148.1 GCA_016218095.1 Deltaproteobacteria bacterium
CGGCGCCGAGTACTCCTCCGCCGACGGGCACATACTCCTCTTCGGCATAGACGAGAGGACTATAAGCGCGCTCGGCCGTCATGCCCCGGCAATTGACGCCGTGAGGGCGGCGAATGAGGCTGGCGGCGCGGCGATCGTCGCTCATCCGTTCCGGGAGTGGTCGCTCTTTTCATCAGACATCTCTGATAAGGGTTTTACAGCCATCGAGGCCTTCAACGGCCACAACAACGACGAGGAGAACAGGAAGGCGCTCGCCGCGGCGGAGTCGCTCAAATTGCCCACGACCGGCGGGTCCGACTCCCACAGCCCCGAAGAGGTAGGGGCCTGCTATACGGAGTTCTTCGGAGGCGTAACCGCGGAGAACTTCATCGAACGGCTTAAAAGCGGGGCATTCCGCGGCGTATGCCGGAGTTAGCCCCGCGCCGTATGCCGTCGGGGGCCCACGCTTTATGGATACCCTGTCCTTTTGTCTGCGGCAAATATCCCGTTGATATTTCTTAACAATATCCTTGACATGCAACCCGATTATGGTAAAATCCAATGCTGCTTTACACCTCCGGCCGTATTATCAGGGTTGCGTTTAAATAGCGGATGGCCGCGGGTATGAGCGGGGTGGAAATTTGCCTCCGGATTTATTATAATTAAATCAAGCGGTTAAGAAGTCAGTTACAGGCGCGTAGCTCAGGGGTAGAGCGCTACCTTGACACGGTAGAGGTCGGCGGTTCGAAACCGCCCGTGCCTACCATGCCCAAAAGAAGGTGTCATTCCACCGTGCCGGGCTTGTCTTTCAAGGTGTGAATGACGCCTTTTGTTGATTTTAAAGGTCCGGAGCGGGGATTACCCCGGCTTGGGTCTCGAGTCTCATTAAGGAACCGTTTGCCTGATGGTCCAGGTCAGAGTCGCTGAAAAGGAAAAGGCTTACCCGGAAGGGACAAGCTTCTTCGAGGTACTTAAGGACCTCGATAAGGGCCTCTTGAAAAAGACCGTCGCCGTCAAGGTCGACGGCGCGCTCAGGGACCTCCGGGCAAAACTCGATTCCGCCGCTTCCGTGACGATCGAGCCCGTTGACATCGAGTCGAAAGAGGGGCTCGAGATATGCCGCCACTCTGCCGCCCATGTGATGGCAGAGGCGGTAAAGTCGCTGTATAATAATGTAAAGGTCGCCATAGGCCCTGCGATAGAGGACGGCTTCTACTACGACTTCGATACCGAAAGGCCCTTCACGCCTGAGGACCTCGAGAAGATCGAGGCCCGGATGAAGGAGATAGTCAAGGCAGACCACCCGATAATCGGCAAGAACGTCGGGAAGGCCGAGGCCCTCGAGTTTTTCAAGGCCAAAGGCGAGATATACAAGGAAGAGATAATCTCCGAGCTCGAGGCTGACACAGTCAGCGTATATACGCAGGCCGATTTCACCGACCTCTGCAGGGGGCCGCACCTCCCCTCGACGGGCTGGGTAAAGGCGTTCAAGCTCACCGGCACCGCCGGGGCCTACTGGAGAGGGTCCGAGAAGAACAAGATGCTCCAGAGGATCTACGGCACGGCCTTTGGATCGAAGAAGGCGCTGGAAGACTACCTCGCGCGTATCGAAGAGGCCAAGAAGCGCGACCACAGGAAGATCGGACGCGAGCTCGACCTATTCACGACAAGCGAAGACATCGGCGCCGGGCTCGTCCTCTGGCACCCGAACGGCTCGACGGTCAGGCGCATCATAGAGGACTTCTGGAAGGGCGAGCACGTAAAGGGCGACTACAGCATCGTCTATACCCCGCACATAGCCCAGGTCGGCCTCTGGAAGACGAGCGGCCACTGGGATTTCTACAGGGAGAACTTGTTTTCCCCGATGGACGTGGAAGGGCAGGACTATATCGTAAAGCCCATGAACTGCCCCTTCCACATACAGATATACAAGAGCCACCTCCATAGCTACAGGGACTTACCCATAAGGTACGCGGAGCTCGGCACGGTCTACAGGTACGAGAGGTCCGGCGTGCTCCACGGCTTATTGCGGGTCAGGGGCTTTACGCAGGACGACGCCCACATCTTCATGACCCCTGACCAGCTCGAGGACGAGATAAAGGGCGTCCTCAATTTTACGCTTTACATCCTCAAATCTTTTGGATTTAATGAGTTCGACATATACCTGTCCACCCGGCCCGAGAAGTACGTCGGCTCGCTCGATAACTGGGCCAAGGCGGAGGCCGCCTTGAAGGCCGCGCTCGAATCGACGGGACTTGAGTTTTCCATAGACCCGGGCGAGGGCGTCTTCTACGGCCCGAAGATAGACATAAAGATAAAGGACGTCATCGGGCGCTCCTGGCAGTGCTCGACGATACAGGTCGACTTTAACCTCCCGGAGAGGTTCGACGTCACCTACAGGGACGAAAGCGGCGGTGAGGCCCGGCCCATCATGATACACAGGGCGCTTATGGGCTCGCTCGAACGTTTCTTCGGCTGTCTTGTGGAGCACTACGCCGGGGCCTTCCCGTTCTGGCTCGCCCCCGTGCAGGTGACGGTCCTTACCGTCACTCAGAGGAACGACGAGTACGCAAAGGCCGTGTACAAGAGGCTCCGCGACGAAGGCATAAGGGCCGAGCTCGACATAAGGAACGAAAAGCTCGGGTTCAAGATAAGGGAAGCGCAGCTAAAGAAGATACCCTACCAGCTCGTGATAGGCGATAGTGAGCAGGAGCAGGGCAAGGTCGCGCCGAGGCAGAGGGGCGGGGAGTCGTTGCCGCCGCAACCGCTTGAGGAGTTCATCGAGCGCGCAAATAGAGAGAACCGGCCGTAAAATTAAACGGCACGACGGCTTCAAGGTTGCTCAAAAAGCTCCAGATGCGAGGCGTCGAGGAGCGAGTCGCGAGGCGTACTTTAGTATGTACGCCGCAGGGACGAGCGACGAAGACAACAAAGCAGATGGACTTTTTCAGCAGCCAGCACCATTAAGGGGGTGAGCTTTTATAGCAAAAGATACTGTAAGGATAAACAGGAACATACGGGTGCCGCAGGTGAGGGTCATAGACGCCGAGGGCAACCAGCTTGGCGTAATGGCCACGAAGGACGCGCTCGCTTCCGCCGAGGGGCAGGGACTCGACCTCGTCGAGATAGCGGCGACGGCTACCCCGCCGGTCTGCAGGATAATGGACTACGGCAAGTACAAGTACCAGCTGTCCAAAAAGGCCAAGGACGCAAAGAAGAAACAGACGGTCATACAGGTCAAGGAAATGAAGCTCCGCGGAAAGACCGAGGAGCACGACTTCCAGTTCAAGATCCGGAACATCAGGCGGTTCCTGGGCGAAGGCGACAAGGTGAAGGTCTCCATAATTTTCAAGGGCAGGGAGATAACCCACACCGATCTCGGGATGTCGATGCTCAAGAGGGTCGCCGAAGAGATAAAGGACATAGCCTCCGTCGAGGCGCCTCCGAAGCTCGAGGGCAGGAACATGTCGATGCTCGTCGCACCGCTCCAGAGCAAGCAGGCAGACATAAAGACATAAACTCGAAAGGTATACGAAGATGCCGAAGATTAAGACCAACAAAGGGGCCGCTAAAAGGTTCAAGATAACCGGCACCGGCAAGGTAAAGAGAAGTAAGGCGGGGATGAGGCACATCCTCACCTCCAAGGCCAAGAAGACGAAGAGGGTCCTCCGGAAGGCCGGACTCATATCGGACACGCACGCGGCCTCGATAAAGAAGCTCATCCCCTACGGGTAGGGCTGTATTTGTTTTACGATTAACAGAAGAGTCGAGATCAGAAAAGGAGCAGTAATATGCCGAGGGTAAAAAGAGGCGTAAACGCCAAGAAGAAGAGGAAGAAGGTACTTAAAGCCGCGAAGGGCTTCAGGGCCGGAAAGTCCAAGCTCTACCGCGTAGCCACAGAGGC
>JACREV010000149.1 GCA_016218095.1 Deltaproteobacteria bacterium
GTCACCCCCTCTATCTTCACCTCGACCCCGCTCTTCCTGAACCCTTTTGAGGCAGGCTCGATAAACGGCTTCATGGCGCTCAAATTCTTCTTTATCCCGGCCTCTGACGCCGCCTCCTGAACGGCGTCTGAGGCGGTAGAGGCCGGCGCGACGAGCTTTGCCTCATAGGGCTCAAGGGTCGCGCGCTCCTTCATGTATTCTGCGCGGACGGTCTCGAACGCCGTTGCCTCGTTTTGAAGGGACTTCAGTTTTCGCGCGGAGCGGCCGTTGACCGCGATGGTAAGCCCTATGAATACAAAAAGGGCTATGAGGGCCGCCCCCCACTTTATGTGGAGCGGCTTGAGATCGGCCCTCTTTGCGATATCCGGGAGGTCTATCATCTCTCCTCCATGGAGGCGCTTAAGTTGAAGGTGACCCCGCCTGAGGCGGAAGACTTAAGATCTGTCACGGCTACCCCTGTAAAGAAGACCTTTGAGAGCGAGTCCCTGAACGCCTCGGCCTTCTCGAAGGACGGCGCCTCTCCACGGGCGGTGAGCCTGCCTCTCGTTGCCTTAAGCTCGTGGACGCGGATGGCGAGGCCTTCGGAGGCCTTTGCTACGGCCTTGAGAGCCCCGGGCAGGTCGACGCCGTCGCTTATTATCACCTTTTCGTCCTTGAGGCCCTTTGTCCTTGCAAGGAGCTGGTGAGACGGGTCGGAAAGGCGCGTCTCGCCGGGGAAGAGCCTTGAGTAGGACTCACGAATAGAGCCTTTAAGCGAGGCCGCCTCCAGGCTCATTGACTTGTACCGTAGAGCCGAGTAACCGGCCCAGAGGAGGGCGAGGGCGGCAATCAGCGCGAATGAGACCTTTATCTGCCGCCCCTCGGGGGTCCCTCCTTCGGACTCCAAGAGTCCGTCCCGCATGAAGTTTATCGAGTCCTTAACGCCACGCTTATAGTGCTCGGCCATGGCGAGGAGCGAGGCATTCTCCACCTTTATCCCGGAGGCGTTCCTGAATTCTTTTCCGTGTGATGCGAGCGCGTCCTTGAAGGCGTCGTTCAGGACAAAGAACTCATCCGCCTCCACTCCGTCCTCCTTCATCGCGGCGAGAGAGAGCTTCAAGTCAGTCGCGTCTTTTAGAAACTTGAAGAAGACGGGCCTGCCGCCATCGGCCACGACGATCGATTCGTCGTCGACGAGCGCGGACCTCTTGTTCGTGAGCTTGCCGAGTATTATGGCCTTTGAGAAGAGGCAGGAGCCTATCCACGAGGGCTCGGCCCCGAGCGCGGAGAGCGCGCCAACGCGCTCCTTGATAGCCGCCTTCTCCGCCGCGGCCACGAGCGCGCGTCCATCGGCGAGAGGGAGCCCTTCGAGTATGAGGTCCCCCGCGTCCTCAGCGAAGAGGTCCTTTGCCTCAAATGGGAGGGTCGCGTCGAGCTTCTTTTTATCTGAAATAGGGACCTTGACGATGTTCATCCGTACGGCGGAGGGCGGGAGCGACACTATGACGGCCGAAAAAGACCTGAAGCGGCTCAATGCCTCGAAGACCTTTTCGTAAGAGGCCCTGATATCCGCGCCCGCTGGGACCGTGACAGACGCCTTCTCATCGAGGGATGATGAAAACACGGCGGCCCTGATCGAGGCGCGCCCCTCTTCTATGACGAGCATGGGCCTCGCCACCTACCGCACCCTCCTGTAGAGGACCTTTGATGAGCTTACATCCACTATGGACTCGACCTCTCTTGCGCCTTCGCTGTACTCGCCGCGCGAGATTATCCTGAAGATATCGCTCTTGACGGTGATCCTCCCCTGGAGGCTGAACCCGAGGGTCTCGAACCCTGCGACCTTTCTTATCCCCGCCGTCTCCTCAAAGGGCGTCCTCTCCCTGTATTTTATGACGCGCTCGGCCATCTCTTCCGTTACTTCGTCCGATAAGGCGCGCAAGACCTCCTTCGGGGCCGTGTTGATGTTCACGAGCCCGTCGGTGTGGACGGTCACGAAAGGGGAGAGCTTCTTCATCGTCATCGGCGTGTAACCCTTTACAAGCCTTAGCTCGTCGACGGAGTCCGGCTGTCCGTTCTTTGAAACGTACGGAGGGTTGAGCCTTCCGTACCAGTCGTTCGTCTCTCCGCCCCCACGGCGGGAGGCGTCGTCAGAGTCTATCCAGTCCGAGAGCGCCTCGGGGAGGTCTTTGCCGAGGCCGAGAGCGAGGGTAAGCCTCTCATACGCGTCATAGAGGCCGGTATTGAGCTCGCCGTTCTTGTAGGCGACCATGAGCGAGAGCTTCGCCTGCTCGTCCTCGACCTTTATCGTCAACGCGCCGTCCCCGGCGGGTATCACCCTTTCGGAGTCGGTCCGGCTCAGGTAAGTATACCCTTGATTGTCGTTAAGCGCCTTCAACGCCCTGCCCGCAAGCTCCACCCCGCCGTCCGCGAGGAGAGAAGCCCTTAAGGTATCCCGTGCGGACGCTGCGTTCAGCGCGCCAGAGTGCACCGAGTAGACGGCCTCTCCCATGACCGCGACGAGGATTGCGGTAATAAGGAGCGTAAGTATGAGGGCGAACCCTTTTTCGGAGCGCATCCGGTCACATTTATATTAAACTTAAAACGGTGTCCTTACGAGCCAAGCGAAGCAATCTTATTTTGAGCCGATCGATCGCCTGGAGATTGCTTCGTCGAAAAAACACTTCCTCGCAATGACAAAAAATAAATTATCCGCGCCACGGTCTCTCTCACAGCCTGCCTATCTTATCACGGTCCTCGGGATCGCCCTGTACTCCGTTATCGCGCCTTCCTCTTTTATCGCGACCACGGCCTTTATCGCGGTGGGGAGCCTCTTCTCAAGAGACGTGTCCCAGGCCTTTGCCCAGCCGTTCCCGCTTAAAAAGCTGACCTCGAACCCTTCTATCCCCTCGATGACCGGGAGCTTCATCGAGAGCTTCTCGCCCCTGTAGGCGTCCCACGCCTCTTTGTACAGGGTCATCTTGCCGCCGCGATCGGTCTCGGTGAAATATTTCACGGCAAGGAGGTCGCCTCCCGAAGCCCCTTCCTTTATGACCGGGTACGTGAACGCAGTGAAGACAATGGAGCTTGCGGGTCTCCCGCTGGAGTCCCGGTTCTCGCCGATAAGGAGAGAGGCCTTGTTCCCGTCTTTATAGAAGGCTGAGGAGACCTCCTTTGTAAACGTGTCGAGGAAGCGGCCGACCTCTCTCGTCCGTTCGAGCGATGAATCGATGGCGTCGCGGCCCCGGAGGACTGAGAAGAAGGACCCGTAGAGCGCCGCGATTATCGCGGAGACGAGGGCGAGGGCGACGAGGACCTCGATTAGGGTAAACCCGCCACTTCCGCGTACTCCACTGTGTTCGAGCCTTGAGCGCCTCATCGGGCCTCGCTTCCCTATTGCGTAAGCCTGTATGTCTCTATCGAGACCGCCTCTGCCCCGGACGTGACGTCGAGCTTGAGCTTCTTGACCCCCTCTATGGACATATCCTCCATCTCGAGCCGCCACCTGAAGCCCGGCCTGTCCGGGAAATCCCCCTCGCGCATATCCGGGACGCCGGACACGTCCATATCCTGAAAGAACTCCCTTGCGAGGTTCGTTGCGGTCGATAAGGTCTTGAGCCTTTCAGCGGTCTTGAGGTTGTAGTTTATGGAATAGATGATCGTGACGATGACGCCGGAGAGTATGGCGAGCGATACAACCGCCTCAAGGAGCGTGAACCCTTCCTCTCCGGATATCTGAGGTTTACGCATCGGGCCTGACCGTGACCTTGCCTGAGAACGGGTTGTAGCTTACCGAGGCCTTTCTCCCCCCATCTTCAACGAGGATCTCCATCGGAGGGCCGCCGGATGCCGGGTTGAAGACGACCTCCACCTCTCCTGAGGAGGGACCGAGCCCCTGTACGGTGACTGAGCTCAACACAACGCCGCCTTTTAACTCGAATTCGCCGGACTCATCCGAATACTCGAGCCCGTCTTTGGAAGACGCGACCGAGATGGTCCCTTTCGAAGGGACGACCCGGGCCTTTATATGGAGCCTCTTTGACGAGGATTCCCTTTCGAGCTCCCTTAAAAGGGCGGAGAGCCTCCGCGCCTCGGTTTCGAGCCTCAAGTCCGTAAGGTTTGAGAGCCTTGGGTATGCCATGAGGAGCGCGGCCCCGAGTATGGCGAGGACTACGACGAGTTCTATGAGCGTGAGCCCGCGCGGCCTCCCGTTATGCGATCCATCCGGCCCATTTGGATACAAGGCCCGCGCGAGCGCCCGGTCACTCCAGGTTCCAGCTCTCGATATCGGCATCGAACCTCTCCCCGCCCTTGGCGCCGTCGGCCCCGTACGAGATGATGTCGTAGTCGTCGTTCACTCCCGGCGAGACGTAGACGAACGGGTTCCCCCACGGGTCTGCCGGGACCTTTTTCTTCTCAAGGTATCCGCCCTGCCGCCAGTTCTTCGGTATCGAGCCAATCGAGGGCTTTCCCACGAGCGCCTCCAGCCCCTGCTCGGTTCCGGGATACGCGCCGTTGTCGAGCTTGTACATCTTAAGGGCGGTCTCGAGGTTCCTTATCTGGACCTTGGCCTCGGTGACCTTCGCCTCGTCGGTCCTCCCGATGACCTTGGGCGCGATTATAGCCGCGAGTATGCCGAGTATGGCTATGACCACGAGGAGCTCGATGAGAGTAAACCCGCGTCCTGATCCAACCGCGAGGGCCGTTTTTTTGAGCTTGCATGTAAACATCCTGATACACCTCCTAAAGAGAAATTTATATCAAGATTGAGCGTTTTAAGCAACTTTTATTCGTTTGTAAAGGCCCTCCAACCGATGTCTCCATCGTCCGGCATGCATGGTTTTGTCCCTCTGTCCACGGTTTGACAAAAAATGGGCGCTCCGATATGTTTTATCTGTCTTTTTCGAAAGAAAGGCTTGGTTATGAAAAAAACGGCGAAGCTCTTCTTTTTTATCCTTACGTTTCTTTTCGTTGCTACGGCGTGGGATGAGGCCCGCGCCACCCCGCTCCTCGCCATGCAGTCCGTGGAGAGATGCGACACCTGCCACGAGGAGCCGGACAGGAGCGACCCCAAATGGGTCGAGGAGAACTACAAGCTCTCCGAGAGGAAGTGCAGGGTCTCCTGTAGCGTCTGCCACGTGAACCCCTCGGGCGGCATGCAGAGGAACGGCACCGGGTATTACTACGGGACGAAGTCATTATCCCTTACGACGGACATCCCGGATGACGTCGAGCGGTATATCGAGGCTATAAGGGAGCACGGGTTCCTTACCATAGGCGGGGACTTCAGGTTCATGGCGATCCGCGGGGATTCGACCGACGTCGACCCCCTGTACTTCCCGATGCAGGCCGACCTGTACCTGAACGCCCGCGTCCATAAGCACGTCGCGCTATTTACCCAATTCGGGTTAGAGCGCGCCGGTAACTCTACTGTCAGGGAGGTCTTCGGGCTCGTCGATAACTTCCCGTATAACTCCTATGTGAAGTTCGGGCGGTTCATCCCGCCGTACGGCCTACGGCTCGACGACCACACCGCCTTCATAAGGACTAAGCTCGAGCTCTCACAGGCTCAGAGCGACGCGTATTTCTCGGGCGTGGAGGCCGGGGCCGAGCCGACGTTGTTCTTCGCCCGCGCTGCACATTTTAATTCGGATACCACCCCGGCCGGCTCGACCGGGCTTACGCCTACCGGTTATTCGACGACCGCCGGATGGGCGGGCCGGTGGCTCCACTTATCCCTTTCGTACCTCGGCATAAACGATCTCGACGCGAGTTCGACGGGCTCGACCGAGCGGAGCGCCTATGGCGTTTCCGGGGCGCTACGGTACAAGACGCTTACGTACCTGTTCGAGTTCGACCGTAAGAGCGACGACGTGACCTCAGGCTCGGTATCGACCGAGGACGCCGACATCACCTTCAACGAGCTCAACTGGAGGGCCGCTCAGGGCGTGAACCTTAAGGCGAGGTACGAGACCTACTCCCCGGACGCATCGACCGGAGAGGCCGAGCTTAAGAGGTATGCCGCGGGGGTCGACTTCTATCCGTTTCCGTTTACCGAAATAAACGCGCAGTACCGGACAACGGACTCCGAACCGGGAGAGACTGCGAACGACTTTTTCGTCATCGGCCACATCTGGTTCTGACAGGCTGCTCCCAAAGTCCATCTGCGGCGTACGTACTTTAAGTACGCCTGGTTACTAGCTTTCCTGTTTCATCCGGGCCTCGCATCTTGAGCTTATCTGAAGCCTGAAAAATCGGGTTTTTAGCGATCTGCCTAAAATAAGGAGAGCATATGACAAAGAGTTTCAGGGTCTTAATCCTTGCTTTTCTATCCGTTGGCGTCTTTGCCTGCGGCGGAGGAGGGGATTCCGGGGGAGGTGGCGGCGCCGACGACACGACTCCCGTGAGCTTTTCCGGGTCCGTACAGCCGATATTCACTACGAATTGCGTAAGCTGTCACTCGCCGGGGGGTACTGGCGCGGTCCTCGACCTCCGGAGCACGCTTTCTTACGCGAACCTCGTTGGCCAGCCTTCGGCCGTGACCGGGACGCCCCCGTCAGGCACGCTCGTAGTAGCCGGCGACCACGCCTCAAGCGTCCTGTACCAGAGGATAACAGGAGATGGGCTCGCCGCCGGGGAGGATATCATGCCGCAGGGGTTGCCGCAATTGAGCGACACCGACAAGGACACGATAGAAACCTGGATAGACCAGGGCGCGGCGAACAACTGAGCCCGCCTCCTTTCAAGGACGAGGCCGGGGCATTCAGCCCCGGCCTTTTTTTTTGCCATTAACGCGCCGTGAAAGCGGGCGTTTTTTCAGGCAAGACGGATAATTGCGCCTTTGAGGCCTTTTGTCCCTGGCCGCTAAAGTTCTCACCCGATTGTCCGATATCTTAGTTATGTAAATCTCATTCCGTGGGGCTTGCGCATGCGGTTCCACGGCGAAAAGGAAGCCATGTTCCCGATAATAGGCATCGTAGTCGTCTTCGGCTCCATCATAGCGGGCTATCTCCTCGAGGACGGGAACCTCCATGTCCTCATCCAGCCTGCTGAGCTCGTGATACTCGGCGGCGCGGCTATAGGCTCGCTCGTCATCATGTCCCCGCCCAAGACCCTCGTGAAGATACTCAAGAGCTTCCCGAAGCTCCTTGGCGGCGGCCCGTACAACAAGGCGTCGTATGTCTCGATCATGTCCCTCCTCTACACCATCTTCATGAAGATCAAGAAAGACGGCCTCCTTGCCGTTGAAAAGGACATAGAGGAGCCGATGAAGAGCCCGCTCTTCAAGGCCTACCCGGACGTATTGAAGAACCACCACATCGTCGACTTCATCTGCGACAACCTCAGGGTCTTCGTCGTCGGCGTCGACCCCATGGAGATGGAGTCGATGATGGACATAGAGATGGACACGCACCACCAGGAGTCGGCGGTCGTCCCGGCGGTCATAACCAAGGTCGCGGACTCGCTCCCGGGCTTCGGAATAGTCGCGGCGGTCTTAGGCGTCGTCATCACCATGGGCAAGATGAGCGAATCTCCGGAGGTGATAGGACACAGTGTGGCCGCCGCGCTCGTCGGGACCTTTCTGGGCATCCTCCTCTGCTACGGGTTCCTCGGCCCCATAGGGAGCAACCTCGAGCAGAGGGCGGCGGAGGAGTCCAAGTACCTCGAGGCGATAAAGGTCGGCATACTCGCCTTTGCCAAGGGGAGCGCCCCGCAGATAGCGGTGGAGGCCGCGAGGCGCACGCTATTCAGCGATTCGAAACCGAGCTTCAAGGACCTCGACACAGCCCTTAGAAAGAAGAAGGCCGCGTAACATGGGGATGGAAGAAGCCAAGGCAGGGGCGGAAAACCGCCCGATAATAATAAAGAAGATAAAGAAGGGCGGACACGGAGGCCACCACGGCGGCGCGTGGAAGGTCGCCTACGCGGACTTCGTGACGGCCATGATGGCGCTCTTCATGGTCCTATGGCTCGTCGCCGTCATGTCCATAGACGCAAAGAAGGAGGTAGCCGAGTACTTCAGGTCTTACACCATCTTCAAGGGCACCGAGGCCGGAGGCGGCAAGGGCATGTCGATACTCGCCGGGAACCCGATAAAGATAACCTTGAGCGACAAATCCACCGACTTCGAGGGCAAGGAGAAGCCGAGCGCGAACATCGCGCTCGAGTTCGGCAAGATCATAGACGGGTCTCTCTACGAGATGAAGGACCACGTCCTCATATTCACGACCGACGAGGGCGTGCGTATCGAGATAGTGGACAAGGGCGACTCCTCCATGTTCGAGAGCGGGAAGACGACGCTCCTCCCAGACGGTCAGAAGGTCCTCGCGGTCCTCGCCGAGGCGTTCAAGGACATCCCCTACAAGCTCACGATAGAAGGCCACACCGACAGCGGCAAATACTCAAGACAGGACTACTCGAACTGGGAGCTTGCCGCCGACAGGGCGAACGCCGCCCGCAGGGAGCTCGTTAAGAACGGCCTCGACCCCGCGAGGATCACCAAGGTGACGAGCTTCGCAGACGTGGTGCTGTTGAACCCGAACGACCCGCTGGATTCCACGAACAGGAGGGTCTCGATCCTGATAGAGACGAAGAAGGACGGGTTCAACGACGACCTCGAGTTCCAGGCGGTGACGCCGCACATCGACGCGAAACCCGCGCAGTAGACGAAATACGGATTACCAAACCGAGGGCGCGGCGTATATGCCGCGCCCTTTTTGTTTTGACGGTCCGAAGACTTATTATCGCCCCGGGCCGTTCCGTGCGTCTTCCAATCTACGTTTTTTCGTATTCTGTTTTTTCTTGACACCACCCGGCCCAACTGTAATAATATGCCAGGCCCGCTTTTTCCCATGATTTCGTCGGGGCCGGCCGGTCGCGGGCTGATAGCGGGGGCGTAAGGCGGGTCCGCGGTAATGATGCGCGGAGGTGGAGGTAGCGGAGGGCCAGATCGGTCTTTCCGAAGGGCGGCACAGACGCCCCTGGGGCTTTTGTAATGGATCTGGAACACGGGCTCTTAAAAAATCAAGGCAACACCGGCACGGCCTTCGGGAGTCATCGAAGGCCGATATTCTTTTAAGGCCGCCGGACGAGCAGTTTGAAAGGTCTGGCCGGATTCACTTTGGCCGGACCGTAGCGGAAAAAGGCATTGACGGGCTTTTCCGCATACTGATAGACGGCATCGGATAAGGGAAATGGACGAAGGCGAAACAGTTCCTGATGTGTCATTTTACAGGGTAGCACACCCTGCCTGCATCTCATCCCTTTCAAGTCCCGGGGCCCGGGGGGGAGTAGTGTGCTGAACCTCGACCCGCTCGGCCTCGTTTCCCTCTCCATACTCGTCTTTCTCGCGCTCGCGGGGCTCGCCCCGGTTCTGGCGTCAAGGCAGAAGACGCTACTTGCCGTGACCTTCCTCGGCTCGACCTTCGCCTCTCTCATCGCCCTCTCCGGCGGGTTCCTCTCGGTCTATCAATCCTCGGCTTCAGCCATGATAATGCCGGTCGGGCTCCCCGACCTGCCGTTCTATCTCAGGCTCGACCCGCTCTCCGGCTTTTTCGCGACCGTCGTCGCCCTCCTCGGCTTTCTTGTATCCGTATATTCGATAGGCTATGTCAGATCGTTCATGGGCGTAAGATCCATAACGCCGCTCGCGGTCTTCTATAACCTCTTCCTCGCCGGGATGCTCCTCGTGCTCGTCGCCGACGACGCATACTCGTTCATGGTCTCGTGGGAGCTCATGGCCGCGGCCTCGTTCTTCCTCGTCGCCTTCGAGGACGAGAACGCGTTTGCCAGGAAGGCGGCCTTCATCTACATACTCATAGCCCATATAGGCGCGATCATGATACTCCTGTCGTTCGGGGTCATGTCCGGGGCCGCCTCGGGGTTCGAGAGCTTCAGCTCTTACACATTCTCGTCGATGCGCGCTAACGCGGCCTCGGGCCACATAGCCCCGGCATGGGCGGCTGTCGCGTTCCTCCTCGCCCTCTTCGGCTTCGGAGCCAAGGCGGGGATCATACCGCTTCACGTCTGGCTCCCCGAGGCGCACCCCGCGGCCCCGTCGAACGTCTCCGCTCTCATGAGCGGGGTGATGCTGAAGACCGCTGTCTACGGCATTATCCGCGTCTCCTTCGACCTCCTCGGCGTCACGGAGTGGTGGTGGGGCGGGCTCGTCCTCATCATAGGGCTCGTCTCGGCGCTCATCGGGATACTCTTCGCCCTCCTGCAGGTCGACCTTAAGAGGCTGCTAGCGTATTCGTCGGTCGAGAACATCGGAGTGATACTCATTTCATTAGGCCTATCCATGATATTCGCATCGTTTAAAATGGGCGCTCTCTCGGCGCTCGCGATGATTGCGGCCCTCTACCATATCTTGAACCACGCGGTCTTCAAGGGGCTCCTCTTCATGGGGGCGGGCTCTATCCTCCACGGCGCCCGCGAACGGAACATGGAGAGGATGGGCGGCCTCATTCACAAGATGCCGTGGACGGCTCCGCTCTTCCTCGTCGGGTGCCTCTCCATCTCGTCGCTGCCGCCCTTCAGCGGATTTGCCTCCGAGTGGCTCGCGTTCCAGTCGTTCCTCTTGTCCCCCTCTCTTCCGAGCCCGCTCCTTAACCTGCTTATACCGCTCGGGGCCGCGGTGCTCGCGCTGACCGCGGCGCTTGCGGCGCGCTGTTTCGTAAAGGTCTTCGGCGTGGCGTTTTTAGGCGCGTGGAGGGGTTCTGCAAACGCGCACGTCCACGAGGCCGGGTTTTCCATGAAGGCAGGGATGGCGGGCGCGGCCGTATTATCGCTCGCCCTGGGGATATTCCCGGCCTTTGTCATCGGCTGGATGGACTCTGTCCCGTCGATGCTCGTAAGCGGGACGGTCCAGGCGGAGTCCCCGTTCGGCTGGCTCTGGATAACGCCGGTCGCCCCCGAGAGAGCCTCGTACTCGGCGCCTATCGTCTTTCTCGGCATACTCTCGTTCGTGGCCTTGGCTTACCTCCTCCTCCACGCGAGGAAGACCGCGATACGGAGGGGCCCCATTTGGGACTGCGGGTTTGAGAAACTCACTAACAGGATGCAGTACAACTCGACCTCCTTCGCAATGCCGCTACGCCGGATATTCGGCTTCCTCTTCAGCATAAAGGAGACCTCGAGGGCGCAGGGGAACCCAAACGCCTCCCCGATGTTCCAGGAGAGGTACGTATATACCCTGAAACTCAGGGACAGGTTCTGGTACATGATCTACAAGCCCGCCTCCGACCTCTCGTTCTGGGCGTCCCGCAAGGTCGGCAGGCTCCAGCACGGGCGCATACAGATATATCTCCTCTACTCGTTTATAACTCTCATAGTGTTGCTGATGTTCTCATGAAAAACATGTACCCGCTCCTGATAGAGGCCCTTCAGGTCTTGATAGTGCTCGCCGCCTCCCCGCTCCTCGTAGGCTGGGTGAGGGCATTGAAGTGCCGGGCGCAAGGGAGGAGGTCCGCGGGCGTCTTCCAGCCCTACAGGGACCTTCGGAAGCTCTTCATGAAGGACATAGTGCTGGCCGAGAACGCCTCCTGGGTCTTCAGGTTCACGCCGTACGTCGTCTTCGGAGCGACCTTGATGGCAGGGGCCATAATCCCGATAATCTCGGTCGACCTGCCGCTCGCGGCCACAGCCGACATCATAGCCCTCGTCGCGCTCTTCGCCATAGCGCGCTTCTTTACCGCGCTCGCCGGCATGGATATCGGGACCGCCTTCGGCGGCATGGGGTCGTCGAGAGAGATGATGGTCGCGTCTCTGGCGGAGCCGGCGATGCTCATGTCGGTCTTTACGGTATCACTCGTCAGCCACTCGACGTCCCTCTCCTTCATGGCGCATACGCTCCTTGAGAACGCGATAATGCTCCGGCCCTCGCTCGCCTTCGCGCTCCTCGCATTCGCGCTCATAGCGATAGCCGAGAACGGGAGGATCCCGGTAGACAACCCCTCTACGCACCTGGAGCTGACGATGATACACGAGGCGATGATACTCGAGTACTCGGGCAGGCACCTCGCGCTGATCGAATGGGCGTCGATGATGAAGCTCTTCCTTTTTTCGTCTTTGGGCATATCGCTCTTCTTCCCGTGGGGCATAGCCGGGGCCTCCGAGCCGAGGATGCTCCCAATCGCGTTCGTTTCGCTTGCTCTAAAGCTCGCGCTCGTAGGGGTCGCGATAGTGCTTATTGAGACGCGCCTCGCCAAGATGCGCATATTCAGGGTGCCTGAGTTCCTCGGGGCGGCGTTCATATTGTCGACGCTCGGTATGCTCTCGTTCTTCATGCTGGAGTGATATGTCACAGAACCTTGCGGCACAGATAAACAGCGTCCTTGCGGCGCTCATACTCCTTTCGGCCTTCGGGCTCCTCGTCCAGAGGAGGATCTACGGTCTCCTGCACATATTCGCGTGGCAGGGTGTGTTTCTGTCGGTATCGACCGCCGTCGTCGGGTTCACAGCCGGGCTCCACCACCTCTACATCTCGGCGATACTTACGCTCGCGCTCAAGGTCTTCGCGCTCCCGTACATACTCTACGTCCTCATACACAAGTTGAAGATAAAGAAAGAGGTCGAGGATGTGGTGAACGTCCCGACGACGATGCTCATAGGGATCGCCCTCGTCATATTCTCTTATCACCTCACCGCGCCCATAAGGGAGCTCTCCACCCTTGTCACGCGCTCGACATTGGCCGTCGCGCTTGCCACCGTCATGCTCGGCTTACTTATGATGATAACGAGGAAGAAGGCGATCACGCAGATAATCGGCTTCCTCGCGCTGGAGAACGGCCTCTTTTTCGCCGCGACCTCGGCGACATACGGCATGCCGCTCGTCGTCGAGCTGGGTGTCGCGCTCGACATACTCATA
>JACREV010000150.1 GCA_016218095.1 Deltaproteobacteria bacterium
CCTCTCCTTCCCGAAGAAACTCGACAGGCGGACCGACGGCACGCTCCGTTCGTTCACGGTTATGTACTCCCGGTCCGAGTCCATCTCACCGGGGGGGAGTTCGACTATTTCGATCACGGAATTGAGCGGCACGGCGTACCTTCTGCCGAGGTCCTCGACGATGAGCGCCTGGATGATGGCCAGAGTTATCGGGATGGTAAGCAGAAAGCGCGTCCCCCTCCCCTTTACCGTCTCTATGTCGATAATGCCGGAGAGCTTCGTTATGTTCTCCTTGACGACGTCCATTCCCACGCCCCTGCCGGAGGTCTCGCTCACGACGTCCCTTGTGGAGAACCCGGGAAGGAAGATGAGGTCGAGCGTCTCCTGCCTGGAGAGCTTCATCGCGTACTCCCTCGTGACGAGCCCCTTTTCCACCGCCTTTTCCCTCACAAGCTCCGCGTCTATACCCGCGCCGTCGTCCTTTACCTCGAGGACGACGTGGTTCCCTTTCTGGTACGCGCTCAAAGTGATGGTCCCGGCCCTCTGCTTTCCCATCGCCTCGCGCACAGACGGGGCCTCGATCGCGTGGTCGAGGACGTTCCTTATGATGTGCATCAGCGGGTCGGCGAGCTCCTCGACGATCAATTTATCGAGCTCGGTCTCGTCCCCGTGGGTTATCATCCTTATTTCCTTGCCGGTCTCCCTGGAGAGCTTGTTTATGAAGGTCTCGAACCTGCCGAAGAGCTGGCCTATGGGGACCATCCTGACGTCAAGCACGCTGTCACGGAGCTCCGAGAGCTTCCTCTCCAGGTATTTTTCGGACCTGGAGAGCTCGATAGAGTACGAAGAGAACTCCCGCTCGCCCTTGAGCCGCAGGCTTATCCCGGAGATCCCGGTCTTCAATATCCCGAGCTCGCTTATGATGTTCATGATGTTGTCGAGCTTGGCGATGTTGACGCGGACGGTATTGGAGACGCGCCGCAAGGTCTCGCGCGAGGCCTCGGCGTGTCTTCCGTGGCCGTGCCCCTTTATTATCTCGAGGGCGGGCTCCGACCTGGAAACAGGTGTGGAGACCTGCTTTGTGGACGGCTCGGCGAGGACCCTTATCTCCGCCTCGGCAAGGGGTTTTACGAGATCGGCTATGAAGTCCCTCCCCCTCTCCGTGCCGATGAGTATGTCGAAATAGAGGACCTCGTGGCTGGACTTGGTGGAGGGGAGCGTGGCTATCAGCTCGGATTCGGTCTTCAATACCTCCGTTATCGATACATAGCCCTTGTCGAAGCTCGTTATCGGGAACTTGACCGTGATTATGAATATGTTCCTGCCTTCGCGCAGACACTCCCTGAACCTGTGCTCCTCGTACTCGGTGAGTATGGAGAGGAGCTCCTTGTCTATCTGGTCCCTGGGCTTGGACTTCTTGACATGGCCCCGGTTGAGCCCCTGCTTTATGGACTCTATCTCGTCGGAGAAGTCCCCGAGCCCGCGCGCCGAGACTATCTTTACGAGGAGCTCGTGCGCGGCCATTACGGAGTCGAGGATGTCGTCGGTAAGGGTAATCCTGCCCATGCGCAAGAGGTCGAGGGTGTCCTCGAGCGAGTGGCTCAAAGAGCTCATGTCCCGGAACTCGAAGACGCCGGACATGCCCTTTAGCGTATGAGCGGAGCGGAAGATGCTGTTCAGGACCGCCGGGTCGATGATGCCCGCCTTGACGCCCTTGCCGAGCTTAAGCAAGCCCTTGCCCATCGAGTTGAGTATGTCCTCTGCCTCGGCGAGAAACTCCCTGAAACGCTCTCCCTTTATATCGCTGTTGTTCATGGTCAAAAGACCCCTGAATGAGTCGTAGATGATGAGGATAAAGACGTAGAGCTCAGCCTACGGGGAAGTGCAGGCAAGGCGGAGGGTCCTGACGGTCTTCAAAGGCATGGGATATGTCATTAGACTGGCACCTCCATCGGCGCTCTCTGCCCCGTCAAGGGGCGATGGCTTAACGGCCGTCAACGGCCCTTAAGCCCCTTTAAGCAGGTACATTGTACCATAACTTACCTTATTTAGCATACAAGTACCGGTGTGTAAAGGGTTTTTGAGCAGGGCCAGCCCTTACCCCCCGAAAGAGGGATAAAGGATGGGGCGGGTGCAATTTGGATTTTTTGCGGGTTCAGGTCTGTAACCGGAACCCATCAGATCGTGACCCGATGTGCGCTTATTTGACTATTTTGGGTCTTTTTGCCCAAAGCCCTTTTGCGCGCTCCGCGCGCACTGGCAGTTTTTGTTCGGCACACTTTACTTTATTGGGTTTTGCGCCCTGCCGGGCTTTTTTTCGGCATGGGGCTTCGCTCCCTCCACCCTCCCCCTCCCACGCGCTCGCCCCTGCGTGCTCATTTCCTTGTTATTTGCGCGCCGAGCGCAAGCGTCTAATCTCCCTCGGCTCGCGCGTCACTTCCTCCCTTAAGGTCGCTCACCCCATGCCTGGGAGTTTTGAAAAACAAAGAAAAAGATTTGTTTTTGTTCTGTCTTTACCAACACACGGGCGAATGGCGGAGAGCGCCTAAGGGAGGCAGATGCGAGCGCGCCGGGGTAGATTAGACGCCAAGCGCTCTAAGGGGCGCGCGAGCGGGTGGGGGAGGAAGAAAACGCTCGGAGCCATCGCCGAAAGCGCGCGGAGCGCGCAAAAGGGCTTCAGGGCAGAGGATTCGAATATGCCAGACAAACGATTGCAACCCTGAACCCGCAATCAGCAAAAAAAAACGGGCGGGGCCGTAAGGCCCCGCCCGTCTTAAGCGGTCGATCCAGTTGAATGCTATGTGCCCATCTCCCAGGACGCGAGATACTTCTTCTGCTCCGGGGTAAGTGTGTCTATCTTCATGCCGAGGGAGGCAAGCTTCAGCCTCGCTATCTCCTTGTCTATCTCTTCGGGCACCGTGTAGACCTCTTTAGCGAGGTTCTTGCCCTTCTTGACGAGAAAATCCGCGGCAAGGGCCTGGTTGGCGAAGCTCATGTCCATGACCGAGGCCGGGTGGCCTTCGGCGGAGGCGAGGTTGATGAGCCTTCCCTCGCCAAGTACGCAGACCTTCCTGCCGTTCTTCATGGTGTACTCCTCGACGAAGTCGCGGACTATCTTCTTACCCTTGCTGACGGATTTGAGCCCGTCCAAGTCGAGCTCGACGTTGAAGTGGCCGGAGTTGCATACGAGCACGCCGTCCTTCATCTTGACGAAGTGCTCCTTCCTTATGACGTTCAGGTTGCCCGTGACCGTGCAGAACATGTCGCCGATCTTTGCGGCCTCTGCCATGGGCATTACCCTGAAGCCGTCCATGACCGCCTCAAGGGCCTTCAAGGGGTCGATTTCGGTGACGACGACGTTGGCGCCCATGCCCTTTGCCCTCATGGCGACGCCCTTGCCGCACCAGCCGTAGCCGCATACGACG
>JACREV010000151.1 GCA_016218095.1 Deltaproteobacteria bacterium
AGGAAAAGATGACGAAGGCCGAAGCGATGCTCTCCGGGGGCCTTGACAGCACCCTCGCGGTAAAGATGAAGATCGACCAGGGGATAGAGGTACACGCCCTCAACTTCACCTCCGCCTTCTGCACCTGCAACCACGGCGGCAAGGACGGCGGCGGGTGCAGGAGCGAGTCCAAACGGGTCGCCGAGGAGTTCGGCATCCCCCTTAAGGTGCTCATGAAGGGGGACGACTACATAGACATCGTCAGGAACCCGAGACACGGCTACGGCAAGGGCGTAAACCCGTGCGTCGACTGCCGCGTCTACATGTTCAAGCAGGCGAAGGCGTACATGGAAGAGATAGGGGCGTCGTTCGTAATAACCGGGGAGGTCCTCGGGCAGAGGCCCATGAGCCAGAGGAAGGACGCCTTCAGGATAATAGAGCGGGAGAGCGGCCTCGAAGGGCTCGTGCTGCGCCCTTTGAGCGCCAAGCAGCTGGAGCCGACGATACCCGAGAAGCTCGGGCTCGTCGACAGGGAGAAGCTCCTTGCCGTCCTCGGCAGGTCCAGAAAGGACCAGATGGAGCTCGCCGAGGAGTACAATTTGAACGACTACCCGTGCCCCTCCGGCGGGTGTCTGCTGACCGACAAGATATTCTCGAAGAAGGTAAGGGACCTGATATTCAACAAAAAGGACGTGAGCAAGAAAGACCTCGCGCTTTTGAAATCCGGCAGGCACTTCAGGTATAACGGAGTGAAGATAGTAGTGGGGAGGAACGAATCCGACAACTCGAAGCTCAAGAACCTCATCCAGCCTGGCGACACGCTCGTCGAGCCCTCGGGGTTCCACGGGCCAGTGGCCATAGTCGCGGGGGAGGCAGGCGACGCGATCGCATTCGCGGGCGGCCTCATCGTCAGGTACGCGCTCGACAAGGCCGGGGTGGACCCGGTCGTCACGGTATCGCGTAACGGCGAGGAGAGGGATATGCGCCCGGCCCCGGTCTCCGACGTCGTGGTCGAGGAGACGCGCATATGCTGAACGAGGCGGTAGTATACGCCGGGGGCAAGGACCTCAGCATAACAGAAGAGAAAAAGACCCTCGCCTTCGATAAGCTCGAAAGGCTCCGGGCTATACTCAAAGAGATGGGCTCGCTCCTCGTAGCCTTCTCGGGCGGGGTCGACTCGACGTTCCTCCTTAAAGTAGCCTCGGACGCGCTCGATGACAAGTGCGCGGCCATAACCGCGACGTCCCCGACGTATCCCGAAAGGGAGTTCAAGGAGGCGGTCAGGCTCGCCGACTCCATGAAGGTAAGGCACATAATAGTAGAGTCTAACGAGCTCCTCATACCGAACTTCGCCGACAACACCGAGAAGAGGTGCTACTACTGCAAGAGCGAGCTCTTTAAAATTTCGGTCGACAACGCGCGCTCGCTCGGGTTTTCGCATGTGGCGGACGGCTCAAACGCCGACGACCTCCTCGACTACAGGCCCGGCAAGACCGCGGCAAATGAGCTCGGCGTCAGGAGCCCTCTCCAGGAAGCGGGGCTTACAAAGGACGAGATACGGATACTCAGCCGGGAGATGAAGCTACCCACCTGGGACAAGCAGTCCTTCGCGTGCCTTTCTTCGCGCTTCCCGTACGGGACGGCTATAACGGAGGAGAGGCTCTCGATGGTCTCCGAAGGCGAAGACCTCTTGCGCGACCTCGGGTTCACCCAGTTCAGGGTGAGATACCACGGTGAGACCGTAAGGATAGAGGTCGAGGCGAAGGCGATAGCGAGGTTCCTTGACGAAGGCCTTAGAAAGAAGATAGTCGCTGGCTTCAAGGAGATAGGCTTCATATACATAACCCTCGACCTCCAGGGCTACAGGACGGGCTCCATGAACGAGGTCCTGGGAAGCTGAATTAATATATTTAATTTGACAACATTATCTTATGCTACGCCAGGCAACGATAAAGACCGCAATCAGGTTTTTCGCATTTACCCGTGTCGGTCGTGTTTTTTGGGACTTGAAGCATCGTTTGAGGGGCTCAGGAGCCAGAGGACCGAATAAAGGACGATTACTGCGTATGAGAGTGCGAGAGTATACGGCACGGGGCCCGGCGAAAACCTGAAATCGACCGTCGAGTCGCCAGCCGGCACCGGCACGGCCTTAAAACACTCCGACGCCCTTTCGACATTCACGGGCTTGCTGTTTACGGTCGCGGACCAGTAAGGGGAATATGCATCACGCCAGAAGAGAATGGCCTTCTTGCGGCTTGCGACCTCGATGCGCATGTTGTTATAGCTCTGCCTCAGTATTTTCACGCTTTCCAGGGTGCCGTCCGGAGGGATGTTGAAAAAATTCAGGTTGCGGGTATCGGCCGGGCGGTGAGCGGCCGCCTGTTCTCCTGCCGTGGTGTCCGTCAGGCCGCTTGTATCGGTATACATGGCGAGCTTTGGCAGCAAAGAGGCGTCCAGCCCCGAATCCTCCATTTTCTTTAAGCATCCCAGCTTGAGAAGCTCCCGGGAATGATAACTCCTCTCGTCTTCGCCCAGACCGATCGAGCTTACCGAATGCTCGGCAAAGGACCTGGACCTGTCCCATATCGTGTTCCTTACATGAAAAAAGGCGTTTGTTGAAACGTCTATCAGCACAAGGGCCATCAGGTAAAACAAGACCCGTGCCTTGCGGCTCCCGGACTTTGCTCGCAAGAGCCAGAACAGGACCACCATGTACAAGAAAAACAGCATGAGCATCAGTCCCATGTTCACGGCAGGAAAGACGAATAGCGAAGGGGAAAAAGCGTGTTTTTTTACAAGGAACAATGCGTTCATGGCGAGGACCGCGGCAAAGAACAGCAGGGAAAAGACGGTAGATACGACAAAGGACACGCCCAGGGCCTTTCGCCACCATGCGTTATCGCGGCTTACCAGTTCGAAGCCGAGCCCGGCGGCGAGCATCAACAATACGAAGCCGCCCTGCCTGAAGACCGCATCGCTGTAATGGCTTACGGCCCTTAACGGTGTAGGCCAGATAAGTATGGCGCTGAAAAGCGGGCTGTATCCTGAAAGGATTATGACCGTTGCGACTACGGCTATCAGGAAGAACAGCCTCTTCCTCCAGAGGCGCCTGCCGCCGAGGAGCCCTACGAACGCCAGAGGCAGAGCGAGAAGCCCCATGTACGTATACCCGAGATGCATATTCCCGAGTCTTATGTAGGGCATGAAAGTCCTTTCGGGGTGATGGCCGTACCACTCAAAACCGATGCCGGGCACCGATATGGAAAGAAACTCCAGCGGGTTTCCCGAGGCCAACATGTCATAGGTGTATATCCTCGTATTCGTCCTTGCCCTGAGTATCTCGCCGCCCTGCGAGAAGGTGATAACGGCCGTTGATACGCAGACGAGGAGAAGAATAAATGCCACAAACAGATGCCGCCTCGGGATGCTTCGAAACGCTTCCCGCGACTTGGAGAAGAAGGAACCCGAACCAAAGTAATTATAGATTATTATGAAAATCGGGATAAACAGTATGTTCCAGTAAAGGAACAGATGGCTGAGTGAAGCGGCCAGAAAAAAACCCGTCAGGCACATGGCATGGAAGGCCCTCCTCCCGGGTTGTTTGAGGAATTGCAGGTACGCGGCTATAAAGAACAGGCCGTACGCCGTATGCTCGAAACCCCTGTCGCTGACATTGAATATCACCCCCGGAGAAAAGCCGGCCATGAGAAGCATGAAAAGGATGGTCCTGTTGCCGGTAAATATCTGGCGTGCCAGGAACAAAAAACCCAGAGAAAAGAGAAGAGGGACCAGAAAACCGGAATATACGACGAATATGGGATGATATGTCGGAAAATGCACCCCCAAAAGCCCGAGGGCCCAGAACGTAAAACCCGTAAGGACGAAAAGCGGAGTGGTGAACGTATCGCCGAGGATCGTGAGGTAATAGGAAGGGAAGCCTTCCTGTACGTTAGGATGCCACCACTGGACCTCTCCAAAATAGTTAAGGGACTGGAGGTTGTCCCTGAAGACGCTGTATATCATCTGGTTGTCCCAGTACAGGCTCCCGTTGGCAAAAAAATATCCTGACAGGACAATGCTTGAGAAGATGTTTATGGCAAGTAAAAAAGAGAGCTGCCCGTAAAGGCAGTTCCTTGCTCCGAGGAAGAGCCTCACCTTTTCCAGGTATCGTTTAAAACGGCCGGGAATTGCCTTTCCCATCTTCTGTTCCTTTCCTGAAAGTTAAGAACCGTGAACATGGCTCAAGATGCGGTTCCAGGGAGAAGGGACGGCTCAATCGAATTTCTTTAAAGTATTTGATTTTTCAGGGATGCGTGTCTGCTGATGTGCTCTCAGGATGGTCCCGAAGAAAGAACCGACATGGGATACTTCACATATTACTAAAAAAATGTAATGTTGTCAAAAGAAAAAACCCGAATTTGTTACGACTTTTTTATTTTTATAGCCCTTCCGTTCACTCAAATTCGATCTGCCTCCAAGAAATCTTTAAAATCGGCAATAAAATTCATATCGTCCAGCCAATATATATACACTATTAATTCAGACGGGTCTGGTAAACAGCTTACGACGGGTCCCGAAGACCGCTGGCCAGTATGGGTAAACAACCATAACTTTCTACTGATATCCTATCTCGCGGGCCTTAAGTCCCCGGATGCCTGGCTCCGGGCCTCGTCGAGCCACTGGTGGAAGTGGAATTTGACGAGTTGCTTGAAAAACTCGCCTTCGGTATTGAGCATCTCGTAGATGACCATGGGGACGTTCGTCTCGAACCCCTTGAAGACGACCTCTCCGCTTTTGAAGAACGCCTCTATCCGTTCCGAGTTTTTTATGGTCTCGGTCGAGAGCCAGAACTCGAGCGGCGTTACAGGGAAGAAGAAGGAGTCCCGGATGGCGCTGTCGAGGTCTTTGGGGTCGACGGTCTTTTTGAAGAAGAACTTGGTGCCTTTTTTCTCGCGCATGTAGGCCTCGAGCGCGTTTACGCTTATCGCCTGCCCCTTGTTGTAGATATCGGTCGTCGAGGAGATGAGCCTTAAGTTCGTAAAGGTCTCGCCCGCGATTATCTTTTTAAGGTCGGTGAAGAACTCGTTCGCCATTATCTGCGTCATGGCCTGGGCCGAGGCCGGTTTGCCCGAGCCGATGAGTTTCTCGAAGGCGCTGTCGAGCTCGGGCGGCATCTTTATGGAGAATACGCGGTCGATGTAGACGTCGAACGGGTATTTTATCTTCTGCCTGCGCCTCAACCTCTCGTTCTCGAGGAGGAGTTCGAGCTTGGCCCTTACCATCGGGTTCCTGAAGGTCCCTCTTGCCGCCTCGTTTATCTTCTCCCCTATCGCGACCTTGACCGGGCCTGAGAACTCGCCCTTCGGCTCTATGACGGTCGTCTCGGCCTTCGAGCCGTAGGCGATATAAAGGCCCGCCTCGAGCTCGCCTTTTATCGCGGCCTCGAGCTCGTCCCTGTATGTGTTCTCGAGCCTGTGCTCCTCTTCGCCGAGGGAGACGAGCTTCAATTCCACGCCCGGCTCTTTCCTCTCGAGCGCCCTTTGCAGTTCGGTCCGCCGGAGTTTGAGCGCCTCTTTTTTTTCCTCGAAGGATTTGTGCACCCCGTCGAGTATCTCCTCGTTCCTCATGGGCGGGAGTTTTTGCGCGAGCTGGTCCCTGTAGTGCCTTATTATCTGCTGGATGTCGCGGGCGAGCGCTATGAGGTAGCTTACGCCGCCCGAGAATATCGCCGCGTCGCCGGGGAGGTTCGTGAGATTAATGCCGCGTTCGTCGCTTGAGACCCCGATCCCCGCGCCGTACTGGGAGGCGGCGTTCAATATAGGCTTGTAGAAGTGCTCCTTCATGAACTCGGCCATGGCGATCTCCTTTACCTTGAGCGTCTTCCTGGTAAAGTCCTTCATGTCGATGAAGAGCTGGCCTTCCTCCTCGGTCGCGAGCGTTTTCAAGATGGGCCTGTCGTCCGTCGAGAACCTGTAGAGGCGCCCCCTGTTGTATTCCTCGACGAGCATGTTCTGGTTGAACTCGCCCCTCCTGTCGGTAAGGGAGGCGCGCATCGGCGCTTCGAAGCCCTCTATTTGGTCGTCGAAGGCCGAGGCGCAGTAGCCTTCGATGAGCGGGAGGATCGATTCTAGCTCCTTTTTGGAGCTTTTGAGGAGGCCGCCGAGGACCGATTTTTTGGAGGAGAGGTAGCCCTGGAGGGAGTTTATCGTCTCGACCCTCCCGGCGTCCTTCGTGAACCTTTTCTTGATCTCGTCGAGCGCCTTGGCGAGGTTCTGCGACGCCTTCTGGTCGTTAAGGAGGTTCCTTATGAGCCTGTCCTCGTAAAGCACGTCGTAGAGGACCGACTGGGCCTCGGTGCCGGGCATGTCGAACTCCATGAGATAGGCGAG
>JACREV010000014.1 GCA_016218095.1 Deltaproteobacteria bacterium
CAGGCGATAACCTTGAAGGAAGACCTCACCTGGGACGAGACCGTAAAGATAGAGAGCTACAAGTTCGAGATGCCGGGGATAATACTCGACGTCGCGCCGAAGCGCTCTTACCTCTTCGGCGAGGCGAACGCGCACCTCATAGGGTACCTTGGTGAGATAAGCGAAAAGGAGTTGAAGGAGAAGGAGGCCGAGAACCCCGCGAACAAGTACAGGCCCGGCGACCTTACCGGCAAGTACGGGCTCGAGAAGGCGTTCGAGAGCGACTTAAGGGGCATTGACGGCGGCAAGGAGGTCGAGGTCGACGCGTTGGGGAGGAAGATAAAGGTCGTAAACTACCTCCCCCCCTACCCCGGCAACAACATAAAGCTCACGATAGACATAAAGACCCAGGTCGCGGCGTGGGCCGCGTTGAAGGATAAGGTCGGCGCGGCTGTGGCCATCGAGCCCTCGACGGGCAAGGTGCTGGCCATGGTCAGCACCCCGACATTCGACCCGAACGCGCTATCCTCCGGCATCTCAAAGGAAGATTGGCAGGAGCTCATCGGCAACCCATTGAACATCCTCAACAACCGGGCGATACAGGGGCTCTACCCCCCGGCCTCGACTTTCAAGCCCATACACGCCGCCGCGGCGCTCGAGGAGAAGGTAATAACCCCATCGACCATGATATACTCGGGCCCGGCCTTCCGCTACGGCAACCGCGACTACAGGGACTGGAAGGAACAGGGCCACGGCATCATCAACGTCCACAGGGCGATAGTGGAGTCCTCCGACACGTTCTTCTACCAGGTTGGGCTGAAACTCGGCATCGACAGGCTCGCCAGGTACACGAAATCCTTCGGGTTCGGCCAGAAGACCGGCATACCGCTCCATAACGAAAAGTCCGGGCTCGTGCCTTCGTCCGAATGGAAGGAGAAGACATACAAGGTCAAATGGTTCGAGGGCGAGACTATCTCGGTTTCCGTCGGGCAGGGCTACATGCTTACGACACCGCTCCAGCTCTGCAACGCGTACGCGGCGATAGCCAACGGCGGGACGATATTGAAACCCCAGATAATAGAGGAGATAAAGACCCCGGCCGGGGAGGAGCTCTCCCGGTTTACGCCTGAGGCGCGCGGGGCGCTCGCAGTCTCTCCGGAGACCCTTTCCATCGTAAAGGACGCGCTCCGGGGGGTCGTCCACGACGACGGCGGCACGGCGCACTTCCTGAAGGCCGCTAACCTCAATATAGCGGGCAAGACCGGCACGGCGCAGGTCGCCAAGCTCATAAAGAGGACGAAGAACATCCAGTCCATCGCCTACAAATACAGGGACCACGCATGGTTCGCCGGTTTCGCCCCCTATGACGACCCCAAGATTGCGGTCGTAGTGATCGTCGAGCACGGGGGTTTCGGCGCCTCAGCCGCGGCCCCGGTGGCCAGAGAGCTCTTCAAGGCATTTCTCACCACGATGGAGGAGCCCGAGCCGCCGAAGGTATTGACCGTATCGGCGCCGGGAGAGACCCCGGTCGGGAGGTCGTACGCGCCGGGGGCCGCAGTGGCCGCACCCGGCAAAGAGACCGCGATAAAACCAGAGGACGAGGCGGGAGAGATATATGATTGACAGGAGGCTTTTCACACACTTCGACTGGCTGACCCTATCGGTCATCGCCTCCCTTATCCTCATAGGGTTCGCCTCGGTCTTCAGCGCCACCCACCTCCACCAGGCCGCCATATACCAGAAGGACGTCTGGTGGGTCGCGATAGGCACGGTGATGATGATACTTGCCGTGGTCATCAACTACTCGTTCATAGAGAGGGCCGCGTACTTCATCTACGGGGCCACGATCATCCTCCTCATCTCGGTCTACTTCATAGGCTCGTCCTTCAGCGGCGCCCAGCGCTGGATCTCCTTCGGCTTCTTCACGCTCCAGCCCTCGGAGCCGGCGAAGCTCGGGCTTATCATAATACTCGCGAAGTTCTTCAGCGAAAAGAACGTCCCTCAGCGAGGCATGGGGCTCAAGGACCTGATACTGCCGGGCATACTCATGCTGGTCCCGTTCCTCCTCATAGCCAAACAGCCCGACCTCGGCACCGGGATAATCGTCTGGATGATATTCTGGTCCGTCGTCCTCGTCGTGAAGATACGCGCCCGGGTCATCCTCGGCATATTCGCCTCCTTCATGGCAGTCGCGCCGCTCGGCTGGACCATGCTCAAGGCCTATCAGAAGGCGCGGCTTACGAGTTTCCTGAACCCGGACGCCGATCCATTAGGCTCCGGCTACCATGTCATGCAGTCGAAGATAGCCATAGGCTCGGGCGGCATTTTAGGAAAAGGATTCACCGAAGGCACGCAGGGAAAGCTCATGTTCCTCCCGGAGCACCACACCGACTTCATCTTCTCGGTCCTGTCCGAAGAGTGGGGCCTCCTCGGCTCCCTTGTCGTCATATCCCTCTTCCTCACGCTCGTCATCTGCGGGCTCAACACCGCCAGCGGCTCCAAGGACAGGTTCGGCTTCCTCCTCGCCTTCGGCATCACCTCCATGTTCTTCTGGCAGATAATCATAAATCTTGGTATGGTCTCAGGGATACTGCCCGTCGTCGGCGTGCCCCTGCCGTTTATAAGCTACGGCGGATCGTTCCTCATCACCTCGATGATATCCGCTGGGCTCCTACTCAATATAAAGATGAGAAAATTTATCTTTTAATGGCAAGAGCTCGTATCAAATAAATCACATAACCATTCGTTTTTAATGAGAAATAAAATAATAAAATTCCTGGCTACCGGGACATGCCTAGGGTGCGTCCCGCTCGCCCCCGGGACCTTCGGGACCCTCTGGGGGGTGGGAATCGCCTGGGCCATATCGGGTTCTCCGCTCCATGTCCAGGGCGGCGTCACCATCGCCGTGATACTCGCTTCCATCTATGTGGCGGGCGAATATAGCCGCTCGCTCGGGAGGCACGACCACCCCTCTATCGTCTGCGACGAGATAAGCGGATATCTCCTCGCCTTTTTCGCCCTCCCCTTCACCCTTTTAAACGCAACATTAGTGTTTATTCTTTTCAGGATTTTTGATATTCTTAA
>JACREV010000156.1 GCA_016218095.1 Deltaproteobacteria bacterium
AAGAGCCTTCCGACGCGCCCCCTTACCCGGGCGTTAAAGTAGCTAAGGTCCATTCAAAACCTCATTCAAATAGCATCGCGTCTATCCTCGGCAGAAGGGCCCTTTGCGCCCTCTTCAGCCGGGACTCGATCGTATTGTCGAATACGATCTTTTTGTCCGTTGAGACGAATATAACGCCTAAGGAAACGCTCGAGTCCCCCTTCACCTCGCCCCAGCCGTCCTTTATGGCGCCTGCGTCAGACGGGTTCACGAGTATCACTGGCCTCTCAACGGACCTTCGGGCCCAGTCGTTTTTGAGCTCCTCGTAGAGCCTTGCGACAAGCGCCTCTCTCTTCTCCACGGGGAGCCCTTCGAGCCTTTTCAGCGTTTCTTCAAAGACTTTTTCGATCAGGCCCTCCCTCACCTTGAGGGAGAGGCCGCGGGCAAAGGTGCGCGCGGAGTTGACCACGGAGGCCCTCTTTTTTTCAAGCTCCACGGCAAGGGATCTAAGCCTCGCATCCTTGAAGTCGGAGACCTCCCTTTCCACGGCAAAGGAGGTCTGCCTCGCCGCGTCCTCGGCCTCGTCGATTATCCGGGCGGCTTGTACAGAGGCGTCCTCCTCTATGGCCTTGAGTAGCGCGTCCTCCGGCATACCCGCTCCTTTAGCTTATGATAAGGTATGCGACGACGAAGCCGAGGAGCACCATCGTCTCGGGTATGGCGACGAGGATGATGATGGTGCCCGTCAGCTCCGGCCTCTCGGCGAGCGCCCCTCCGCCGGCGGCGCCTATCTTGGACTGCGCCCAGGCCGTCGCGAGCGCCGGTATGCCTATGGCAAGCGCCGCCGCGAGCGCGATTAGTCCTTTTTCCATATGAACCTCCTAAAGATTGATATCAGCCGTTTATCTCTTCCTGAAAGGCGAGTACCTCCTGCCCCCGCCCTCGTAGAACTTGCTGAAGAACTCGACGTACTGAAGCCTCATCGACTGTATCGAAGGGCTCAGAACGCACAAGAGGAGGTTGAGCGCGTGGATGAGCCCCGCGACGACGACCCCCATGACGAGGTTATCCGACAGAGACCCTATCCTGTTCGCGACAAGCGCCATGACGACGGAGGCCGTGCCGACCGCCATGAGCCTGACGTACGAGATGATGTTGCCGAGCGCCTTTATGAACTCGAGGGGTCCGAGCACCCCCTCTATCACGGTAAGGGCTATGAAGGAACCGGCGAGTATCGCAAGCCCGGGCGTAAAGAGCCCGCTTGGGAGGTATCCGAAGACTATCCCCATGATGGCGAGAAAAGAGACGACCGATATGAGATAGAAGGCCTTGCCCGCGGCCTCCTTCGCGCGCCCCCTCATCATCCTGTTCACGGCCCCGATGACGATGCCGAGGAGGACGTGCCCTATGCCTATGCCTATGGTAAGGACCATGAGGGTCTTTAGCGCCTTGATCCTGTCGAGAATGACGGGGTGGAGGACGCCGAGCCTCTCCCCGAGGTCGCCGAAGAACTCCCCGAAGAGGAACCCGAAGGCTATGGCGGGGAGACTGCTTATGACGAGGACCGAGGCGAGGTCGCGGAGCGTCGCATTATCCCTGAAGCGTCTTTTGAGATAGAGGCTTACCAGGAGTATTATGAGCCCGTATCCGATGTCGGCGACGATAAGCCCCCAGAAGGCCGGGAAGAAGACCGCCACATAGATCGTCGGGTCCGTGGAGCCGTACCTGGGCGGCGGCAGGGCCCCGAGGAAAACCTCGAACGGTTTCAGAAACCCCGGGTTTTTTATGCAGACCGGGACGAGGTCCATCTCCCTCTCCTCTATCTCGAGGACCCTTATAAGGACCTTCTCGCCGAAAAGGGACGCGAACCTTTCTTTCAGGCCCTCGAACCCGGCGACCGGGACCCAGCCCTCTATGACGAAGGCGAAGCGGGACTGCGCCGCATATGAGAGGACGCCTATCTCGTCGATCGCATCCTCCACGGCGCGATAAAGCCCCTGGAGCGTCCCGTACCACCTCCATGAGACGTCGCCGAGCTCCCTTTCTACCACCCTTATGAGCCCGGGGAGCTCGGCCTTCCTCCTGCCCATGCGTTTAAGGGCGGAGATGAGCGGGAGCTCGGCGTACTCTTCAGGGAGCTTCA
This sequence comes from Deltaproteobacteria bacterium, assembly GCA_016218095.1. Lineage (GTDB taxonomy): Bacteria > Desulfobacterota > GWC2-55-46 > GWC2-55-46 > GWC2-55-46 > GWB2-55-19. The sequence goes on from JACREV010000156.1 coordinate 2,123, forward strand.
CCTCGCTTATCGCCTTGCCTGTAAGGAGGTACCTTACCTTCGACTCGAACTCGCGGGGGTATGTGAGGACGATCCCGATGGTCGACTCGTCGAGCTCCCTTACATATATCTGGTATGCGCCTTCGGTGATCCTGGCGACCTCGGAGTCGAGCAGGCCGGAGACGTCCTCGCGGGTCTTTTCTATCGTGAGTCCGACTATATCGAAGTTCTTAAGCCCCCCGAGCCTCGATACGATGGGCGCGAAGCCCTTAAGGAGCCTCTCGTACCTGTTTACGGTGGATAGCTCCTCAAACAGCCCGTCGAGGCTTGCGCGGAGCTCCTTTACCTTCTCTTCAATCGGGGCGGCCTCTTCGAGGAGCTTCCGTATCTCCTCTCCGCCGACGCGCGCGGGTCTCCACGTCTCGGGGGGGGGCAGGAGCGCGATCAGGTTTTTGAGCCTTTCAGCCGCTTTATCGAGGAAGGCGCGCTCTCCGAGCTTATCCTTCTCCATCGGGAGCCGGGAAAGAAACTCCTTTCCCGAGAGCCCGGCTGTGCCTGTCTCTATATGGACGACCGCGGCGGCGTGAAGGGCCCTCACGCACTCGTCGAGATAGTTTTTAGGCCCGATGATCTGGACCTTACGCATCTTCTCAATCAATCGGGCCTCCGGAGAGGGTCCGCATCACCTCTTCTATCGCCTTTTCCTTCCTCGCCTCTCCCTTTTGTTCAAGCGCCTCGGCGTCCCTCTTGCCCGCCTCCTCGATAGACGAGACCTCTTTTTTGAGCCCCTCCTCGGATTTGTCGGAGAGTCCCTTCAATTCCGCGTCTATTCCCTTGAGTCTCACGGCCTTGAGCTCTCTCGCGCTTTTGATAGACGCTTCCCTGATGACAGAGGCCCTCTTTTTGGCCTCGTTGATAAGGGCCTCCATCGCCTCTTCCTTCTTTTTGAGCTCATCGAGTATGTCAACGGCCATTGGACCTCCGAGACTCATCTTGTCCCCCTGGATGGAGAGACGATTGCGTATTTACGGACCTTCTCTAATCTGACTTTACCAATCGATCTTACCGCTGTCAATTCATCGACCGAGCTAAAGCCGCCCGTCTCAAGCCTTTTTTCGATGATCCTCTCGGCGGTCCTGGGGCCTATCGTCGGGAGGAGCATAAGCTCCTCTTTTGATGCCTTGTTCAAGTCTATCGGAAAACCGGGGAGTGTGGAGGAGGATATGGAATAAGTCTTAATGGACGGGTCTTGCTGAGGCAGGGCCGGGGCAGAGAGATGGATGTTATTTATGGCTGAGGCAGGGGGCTTGCTTCTGAAAGGCGAGGGATGCAGAAAGGTTATGGCGAGGAGAACAAGGGAGAGGACTATGAACGCTCCGTATCTGGCTCTGTCCATGCTCGTATGGGCTCAATTGAAAGGCCTTGGATCAGTGCATGTAGCTTATATCGGAAAAGGAGGTTTTGGATTGTGTTGGATAGCCGGGACTTTCCAGTCCCGGCTTTAAAGCATTTATTGATTAATAGCTGACAGCGCCTATCGTTTACACCGGGGTGTTAACCCTTCCTCCCCTTCTTCCGCTTCCTGTCCTTGAAGAGCTTGTATTCGAGGGAATCGACAAGCGCCTGCCAGCTCGCCTCTATCACGTTGTCGGATACGCCCACCGTCCCCCACTTATCCACCCCGTCGCCGGATTCGACCAGGACGCGGACCCTTGCGGCGGTCCCCTGTACTCCCGCGAGCACCCTTACCTTGAAGTCGAGGAGCTTTACTTCCTTGAGGTTCGGGTAGAACCTCTCAAGGGCCTTTCGTAGCGCCGCGTCGAGCGCGTTTACCGGGCCGCTGCCTTCAGCCGCCGTGTGTTCGATCTCCCCGTCTACCTCGAGCTTTATAGTGGCCTCGGCAAACGGCGGCTCGTCTTCCCTCTTCTTCTCGTCTATCACCCTGAAGCCGAGGAGCCTGAAGTACCTCTCCTTTTTCTTCAAGGCCTTCTGCATGAGGAGCTCGAAGGAGGCCTCGGCCCCTTCGTACTGAAAGCCCTGGTGCTCAAGCAGCTTAAGCTCCGTCAGCACGTCCCTTACGACGTCGGATGAGCTCTCGATATCGACCCCGTATTCCTCTGCCTTGTATACGATGTTCGATCTCCCCGAGAGGTCGGATACGAGCACCCGCTGGTGGTTGCCGACGAGCTCGGGCCTTATGTGCTCGTATGTGAGGGGGCTCTTTACGACCGCGCTCACGTGCACCCCGCCCTTGTGCGCGAATGCGCTTTCCCCGACATAGGGCTGGTGCTTCTGGTGCGGGAGGTTCGCGAGCTCGTATATGAGGCGCGCGGTGTCCCGGAGCTTCTTCAAACGCTCAGAGCTTATGCAGTCTATCCCCATCTTGAGCTTGAGCGCCGGTATTATCGAACAGAGGTTGGCGTTCCCGCACCTCTCGCCGAAGCCGTTAAGCGTACCCTGTACCATCGTCGCCCCGGCCTTTACGGCGGTAAGGGTGTTCGCTACCGCCGTTTCGGAGTCGTTGTGGGCGTGTATGCCGAGCGGTGTGTAGCCCCCCCTCTTTACGGCCTCCATGATGTCTGCGACCTCGAAGGGGAGCGTCCCGCCGTTCGTGTCGCAAAGGACTATATAATCGGCGCCGGCATCGAAGGCGGCCCTTACTGTCTTGAGCGCGTACTCGGGGTCGTCCTTATATCCGTCGAAGAAGTGCTCTGCGTCGTAGAAGACCTCGCCCGTCCTCTTTTTGAGGTACGCGACCGAATCGAATATCATCTCGAGGTTCTCGGAGAGCGAGACCCGGAGGGCCTTCACTACATGGAGTTTCCAGGACTTCCCGAATACGGTTATGGCAGGGGAGCGCGAGTCCAGCAGGGCCTTAAGATTGGCGTCGTCCTTTGCCCTGACTCCAGCCCTCCTCGTCGAGCCGAAGGAAACAAGGGTTGAATTGGAAAGTTTCTGGGCCCGCATGGCCTTGAAGAACTCGATGTCGCGCGGGTTCGAGCCGGGCCAGCCGCCCTCGATGTAATGGACGCCAAGGTCGTCGAGCTTATCGGCTATGCGGACCTTGTCCTCGACCGAGAACGAGATGTCCTCTGCCTGCGTGCCGTCCCTGAGTGTGGTGTCGTAGAGCTTCAAGTGAAAGACCTATGGTTAAGGTATTAGATACTATTAAACTTCCCCTCCCCCGTCGAGGGGGAAGAGTGGACTATCTGTGACTTCCCCCTTTCCTAAAGGGGGATTGAGGGGGATTATAAAATTCAGATAATCTCCCCCGACCCCTCTTTAGAAAAGAGGGGGGGAAGGGCTACCCCTTTTCTTCCACTATCTCGTTCGTCCCGAGCCCGAAGGCGTCGTGGAGGACGCGGACCGCGAGCTCGGTGTACTTTACGTCTATGACGCAGGAGACCTTTATCTCGGAGGTCGATATCATCTGGATGTTGATGCCTTCGTTCGCCAATACCTCGAACATCTTCGACGCCACCCCGGCGTGGCTCCTCATCCCCGCGCCTATTATCGAGACCTTCGAGATGTTCGGGTCGCCCACGACCTCCTCGGCGCCGATGACCGCGGCGGTGGATTCCTTTATGAGTTTAAGCGCGCGCTTGTAGTCGGCGTTCGAGACCGTGAAGGTGAGATCGGTGTGCGCGTCGTGGCTTATGTTCTGTACTATCATGTCGACGTTTATGCCCTCTTCGGTAAGGGGCCTGAAGAGCTTCGCCGCTATCCCCGGCCTGTCCGGCACACGGAGGACCGATATCTTCGCCTCGCCCTTGTTGTAGGTGACCCCGGATACCACGACCTTTTCCATTTCCTTATCCTCCTTGCAGACCAGCGTGCCAGGCGCGTCGTTGAAGGAAGAGCGCACCATGACCGGGATTTCGTACTTCTTGGCGAACTCGACCGACCGGGTCTGGAGCACCTTCGCCCCGAGGCTCGCCATCTCGAGCATCTCGTCGTACGAGACCTTCTCGAGCTTCCTCGCGTTCGGGCAGATGTTCGGGTCGGTCGTGTAGACCCCCTCGACGTCCGTATATATCTCGCAGAGATCGGCTCTCAAAGCCGCGGCGAGCGCGACGGCCGTGGTGTCAGAGCCGCCCCTGCCGAGTGTAGTAATGTTGCCCTCGGGGTCCACGCCCTGGAAGCCCGCCACGACCGCGATGACGCCGTCCTTCAAAACGGCGCTGAGCCTCTCGTCCTCAATGGACTCAATCCGGGCAGAGCCGAACTGCGAATCGGTCACTATCGGGATCTGCGAGCCGAGGAAGCTCCGTGCCTTGTAGCCCATCTCCTTTAATATCAGGGCGAGCAGCCCCACGGTCACCTGCTCGCCTGTGGATATGACGACGTCGTACTCGCGGCCTATCGGGAACTCGCTCGCCTCCTGCGTGAGCGCCACAAGCTTGTTCGTCTCCCCCGACATCGCCGAGAGGACGACGACGACGGCGTTGCCTTCGTCATAGGACCTCGCGACCCTTTTCGCGACGTTCTTTATCCGCTCGATGTTGCCTACCGAAGTGCCCCCGTATTTCTGTACAATCAAAGCCATTACAACCGCCTCCTATCAGGCTACTTCTTTCTGCCTATCTTGTGTATAGAGAGGCCGTGGACGTCTTCGGCGGCCTCCATGACTATCTCCGGAAGCGTCGGGTGCGCGTGGATCGTTTCAGTTATGTCCTTTACCTTCGCGCCCGAGCGTATCGCGAGCGTGACCTCTCCGAGTAAGTCTGTAGCGTGCGCGCCGACTATCGAGCATCCGAGGACCTTATCCGTCCCCGGGTCTGCGAGTATCTGGCAGAAGCCTTCGGTCTCGCCCATGCCGAGCGCCTTTCCGCTTGCCGCGTAAGGGAACCGGCCTATGGAGACCGGGATGTTCTTTTCAGCCGCCTCTTTTTCGCGGAGCCCGACGGAGGCTATCTCAGGGTCGGTGAATATGCCCGCCGGGACCGCCGAATAGTCCATCGTTGCGTTCCTTCCGAGCGCGTTATTTATGGCGACTATACCCTGGACGGACGCGACGTGTGCGAGGAGCATCTTCCCGGTCACGTCCCCTATCGCGTAGACGCCCTTTATGTTCGTCTCCATCTTTTCATTCACTACTATCTTCCCGCGGTCGGTCGCGACCCCGGCCTTTTCAAGGCCTATGCCGGTTGAGTTGAATGACCTCCCTATCGAGACCATCACCTTCTCGGTTATGAATTCCCTGCCGTCCTTGAGGGTCGTCTTGACTCTCCCCTCCTCGATTGTCACCTTGTCGACCGATACTTCGGTGAGTACTGCAACACCCGTCTCCTTGAACCTCTTCATGATGACGCGCGAGACCATCTTGTCTTCGGTCGACAAAATAGTCGGCAGGAGCTCTACTATCATTACCTTGCTTCCGAAAGACGAAAAGAGGGTTGCGAACTCGCACCCCATTACCCCGCCGCCTATGATGAGGAGGCTCTCCGGGACCTTCTTTATATCGAGCATCTCGGTCGAGGTAAGGACGTTTATCCTGTCTATATTGAAGGCCGGTATCAGAGCGGGCTCCGACCCGGTTGCTATGATGACGGACTTCGCCGCTATCTCCTCGGCTCCGTCGGCCTTTCTTACGACTACCTTTCCGGCGGATTCTATCGTTGCGTCTCCGCGGATGACCTCGACGCCGTTTCCCTTCAATAACTGCTCGACGCCTCCGACGAGCTTCTTTACGACCTCGTCCTTTCTCGCTACGGCCCTGCCGATGTCGAAACTGATATTACTTACATTCACCCCGAAGTCAGCGGCGTGCCGCGCGGCGTTGAGTGACTTCGCCGAATAATAGAGCGCCTTTGTCGGTATGCACCCGCGGTTCAGGCACGTGCCCCCGACCTTGTCTTTCTCGATGAGCGCGACCTTGCCGCCTAACTCCGCCCCTCTTATCGCCGCGACGTATCCGCCGGGGCCGCCTCCGATTACTACGCAATCGAACTCTCTCATCCTATCTCTCCGTTACTCCGCGTTCCTCGATTATTATTTCGCGCTCGTTCTCGCCCAGGTACTTGAACGTTATCACATACATGCAATCCCGGATGAGGGCCGGGTGCCTTTCCGCCCATTCTATTACAGAAACACCCTTTCCGTAAATAAATTCTTCGAGCCCCGAGAAGAAAAACTCGTCATCCCCGCCTATCCTGTAGAGGTCGATGTGATATAAGGGGAGCCTGCCTCCCTGGTATATGTTCATGATGGTAAAGGACGGGCTCTTTATGAAACCCCTTGAGCCGAGGCCGCGGGCTATGCCCCTTACGAAGCGGGTCTTGCCTCCTCCGAGGTCGCCTATGAGCGCGACGCGGTCCCCTTCCTTCAACGTGGCCGAGAGCCTCTCGCCGAGCGATTCGGTCTCCTCCGGGGAGCGGGTTATCACCCTCTCTCCCTTATTCATTCGAGGGCCGGGTGAACGAATTGAGTATCGGCGGTATCCGGGGGAGGAGGTCCGTGGCTATCATCCCTATCTCGCCTGTCGCGCCCTTTACCGCGTCCCCGGCAAGGCCATGTATATGCGCCCCGGCGATAGAGGCCTCGCTTGGCGAATACCCCTGCGCCATCAGCGCTCCTATCATCCCGGCGAGTATGTCGCCTGTCCCGGCTGTAGCGAGCCCTGCGTTTCCGGTGGTGTTTATATATATCTGCCCATCAGTCCCCGCTATCACCGTCCCCGCGCCTTTGAGGACGACCGTCGCGCCGGTAAGTGTAGCGAGCCTTGTCGCCGCGCCAAGCCTATCGGCCTGGACTTCGCCTACCGTGGTCTTGAGGAGGCGCGCCATCTCCCCTGGGTGCGGCGTCAGCACGACAGGGGTAGTCATGGACTTCAAAAAGGAAACGTCGGCGGCGAGGGCGTTCAGCCCATCGGCGTCTACGAGAAGCGGCACTTCTATCTCAGACGCAATCTTTTCGATGAGGAGATAGACGTCTTTTCTGTTGCCTACCCCCGGCCCTATGACGAGGGCTGTCTTGTTCTTGATGAGCTCCCTCACGCGCGGCCATGACACCGGGCCGAGCGCTCTATCAGCCGTCTCGGGGAGCGCGGCGGTCATCACCTCGACGGTCTTAGCTTCCATTATATTATGGAGGCTCTCAGGCACGCCTGCCGTCACAAGCCCCGCGCCCGTCCTCATCGCGGCCATCGCCGTCATGTACGCCGCGCCCGTCATCCCCGGAGAGCCGGCGAGCACAAGGAGGTGGCCGTATGTCGTCTTGTGCGTGTCGGCCCTCCTGGGCTTCAGGAACCCACGGAGCATTCCGGCGGTGATGAGGTTGTATCTTATCTCAGGGTCATCGATTAGAGCGCGGGGCGCGCCGATGTCTACTATCTCGAACGGGCCCGCGAAGTCCCTCCCCGGATACAGGACGAGCCCGACCTTGGGCATCGCCATCGTGACCGTAAGCGTCGCCCGTATCGCCCGCCCAAGCACCCGCCCGCTCCCGGCGTCTATGCCGGAGGGGATATCGACGGCGACGACGGTTTTATCGAGGCCGTTCACAAAATCCATGATGGAAGCGGCAAGGCCCTCGACCTCTGATTTGAGCCCGGTGCCGAATATGGCGTCGACTATAATGGATGAATGCTTAAGGGTAGACTTGTTCTTCTCAAGGTCTTCCGGGGACGATAGAACGACCGTCTCGCCGCCCATGCGCGCCCACTCCCTTGCGTTCGCGTCCGCGTCCCCCTTGAGGTCCTCGATCTTTGAAAGCGCAAAGACGGTCACTTCCGCACCGGCGTTCTTAAGATGACGGGCCGCGACATATCCGTCCCCACCGTTATTCCCTTTACCCGCGAGTATTGAGACGCGCCTTGAAGTAAAGGCGGAGAGCTCCCGTAGGACCGCATCGGCGACACCCCTCCCGGCGTTCTCCATGAGCTGGATGGATTCAATGCCGTAGTCGGCTGCGGCCTTTCTGTCCATCTCACGGATTATCGCGGAGTCGGCGAGCTTCATAGCCTCTCTATGACGGCCTTGGCGACGGCGAGCCCGCCGTCGTGGGTAATGGAAATAGATATCCTTAAGCTCTTATCGAGGCCCATCGCTTCGGCCACGGGCCTGCCCGAGCCGTCGTTCGAAATCTCGATTTCCCTGAAACTCAGGGGCGAGCCGACGGCCTTCATGACGCTCACCTTTGCCGCGAACCTCGCGGCGAGGTGCGTTTCACTCCGCTTCTTTCCGCGAGCGTAAAGGAGCTCTCTTTCGGTAAAGAGCCTCCTTAAAAGCCTCTCTCCCCTACGCGCAAGCGCCCCCTCGAACCTCTCTACCTCGACTATGTCTATGCCTATGCCTTCGAGCACTGGTTATCCGGCGCGCCCCTCGATGATAAGGCGCTTCATCTCGCGCACAGCTTCATTTATGCCCGTGTATATCGAGCGGGCGATGATGCTGAAGCCTATGGCGAACTCGTCTATCTCCTTTATGGAGGCGACCGCCTTTATGTTCCTGTAGTCGAGCCCGTGGCCGGCGTGGGTCTTGAGCCCGAGCCTGTGTGACAGGGCGGCGGCTTCCGCTACCCGCTTAAGCTCGGAATCCCGCGCTCTTCCGTCCTTCGCGTCGGCGTAGGTCCCGGTATGGAGCTCTACGCCGTCGGAGCCTATCTTGTGGCTGAGCTTCACCGCGTCGAGCGTCGGGTCTATGAAGAGGTTGACCGGGATATTGGCATCGCGGAGCCCCTCGACGAACTTTTTGAGATAGTCGAAGTTCGCCTTCACGTCGAGCCCGCCCTCTGTCGTAAGCTCCTGCCTTTTCTCAGGCACAAGCGTCACCATGTCGGGCTTTACTTCGAGCGCTATGCCGAACATCTCCTTTGTGGCGGCCATCTCGAGGTTCAAGCGCGTCTTCGCCGCCTTCCTCATTACGGACAGGTCCCTGTCCTGTATGTGCCGCCTGTCCTCTCTTAGATGGACCGTTATCCCGTCGGCCCCGGCGACCTCGGCCATAAGGGCCGCGGCGACCGGGTCGGGCTCTGAGGCGCGCCTCGCCTGCCTGACAGTAGCAACATGATCCACATTAACCGAAAGCCTCGACATCTACGCCACCTCAACTTGGAATTTCATCACGGTATTATGCGGGGGGACCTTAGCCTATTTCCTTTTTAAGGACTTCCGCCAGCTCATTCGCCATCGTGGTTATCTCGTCCTTTCGCTCGCCCTCAATCGTTATGCGCGCCAGAGGCTCCGTCCCTGAGTACCTTATAAAGGCCCTGCCCCTGTTCTTGAGCCTCTCCTCAACCGCCTTTATCGCGTTTACTACGGAGGGGAGCGCCGAGAGGTCCTTCTTCTCCCTGACCTTCACGTTAAGGAGTATCTGCGGGTAGATGCGCAGACACGAGGCGA
>JACREV010000152.1 GCA_016218095.1 Deltaproteobacteria bacterium
AAGAACGTCAACTGGTGGGGGTCGTACATCGAAGCGGTTCAGGACGGGGCAAACGCTGGGATAGGGATGGTTATAAAGAACCGCGCACAAGTGACAAGCCTCAAAGGGTCATGGTTCTCGAACAACGACATTTCCCTTTCCATCGGCACGAGCGACGCCGATACCACCGTGGCCGGTGTAGACAGGGCTACGGTCGAGGACTGTATCTTCGCCAATATCCTTGTAACGGGTATACAGGTATGGGGGAGCCTGTATTCGTATGGCAAGGAGATTTTAAGGAATAAATTTTACAGATCCGTCTCTGCCCCCGGCACGACCATAGGGATTGATATTCAGGACGTGGCTCAGAGGGGCCTGCGTGTCGAAGGCAATGAGATGGACGCCACCCTGACTTCCACCATAACGAATCCGGCTCGGATAGACTTGTACACCAAGTTCGATACGACTTATGGGCTGTCAACGCAGAAAAGGGGCAACTTCTTATCTTTCACCTCTCTTGACGCGACCCCGTCCGTGGCTAACGGAAGCCTTTTTAAAACCGCAAACGCCGGGGCGACGACCATTACCATGCTCGACGACGGTGTGACGGGTCAGGAGGTCCTTATTCTCTTTAACGACGCGAACACGACCGTTGATTTTACGGGCACCAACCTCAAGGGCAACGGCGGGACTGACTTTACGGCGTCCTCCGGGGATACCATGAGCGCCGTATTCGACGGAACGAACTGGTACTGCGCCGTATCCAACAACACATAGGGGCGGCCATGGGACTGACGGAGAGATACCTTAAGGAGCTCAAGGAAAATGTGAACGTCCCGAACGTCGTCCTCGAATTCGAGCTGGATTCGGGCTTGAGGAAGTTCGGTTTCCACACAGGCGGGTTTTTCGATATCGTCCCGTGCCTCAAGTCCGTATCCTCGTTCCAGTCCAAGCTCGACACGAAGAAGGGGTACACGACGAGGGGCGAGATAACGGCGGTCATCGCCGGGAGGGAGAACTTCCGGGAGCTTCTTAAGGGCGAGTACCTCAAAAACCGGAGGGTGACGAGGAAGGACGGCTTTGTCGCAGAGGGGTTCCGTTACGCGGATCACGCGAGGACGTATTCGGGGATAGTATCCGACTGGTCGAGAAAGGGCGACGAGCTCACAATTACCATCTCAGACGACCTCATCGACGCGACGACCAAGATACCGGAGGAGACCGAGGACAATACCCAGTACATAAGCTACCTCGGCATGAACCCGGCGGATATCATGGCGGATATCCTCGTAAACCGGCTCGGGGTATCCGCCTCCTCGGTCGATACCGGAAAGTTCGCCTCAGAGCGCGACCTATGGCTTAACGGATGGAAGTTCTCGCGCGTCATTACCGAGCCCGAAGCGGCGAATGAATATCTTAACGAGCTGCAGGCCGAGACGAATTCTTTCATAATACACGACGGGGAGAGGATATCGCTTAAGGTCTACGCCCCTCCGATGCCTGGAGAGACGGTGGATGAGTGGACCGACAAGGAGATACTGGAGAAGAGCTTCTCCCAGAAGAGCGGGTACAGGGACAACTTCTACAACAGGGTCGTCGTCTACTACGACTACGACGAGTCCGGGAGCGAGGGGACCGAAAACTTCGAGTCGGCCGTGATAGCGATGGACGCGGCATCAGAGGACGCGACCCAGTGGGACGAGGCCTCGACGAAGACGGTGAAGGCCAGGTGGATAAGGTCCTATACTTTTTCGCAGGCCTCGAACATCACGGGGGTGGTAGTGTATCACGCCTCGAAGTCCAACGGAGAGGGGAGCGGCACCCTCTCCTACGTCAAGGCCGATAACACGCTTCAATGGACCCCGCCGGGGGGGGCGGCAGGAACAGCGGTCGAGGTCGCGGAGAGCGGAAGGTATGACGTAAGCGACGCGGACGGCTCGAAGTTCGTAAGGGTTGTAGTTGACGCTGTGTCTCTCCCTGCCTCTGACGCTACGGACTATATAGCGATATCGCCCTTGAACGGCACGGTACTCGCGTCGTCGGTGGCGAACAAGCTCCTGAACTTCTACCGGGACCCGTCTTCGACGGTATCCTTCGAGGTGGACATCAACAACGGGACAACGAACGGGCGGTTCATAAGGCCGACGGACCTTAAAGAGATAACGACAGACGAGGCATCGGACAAGGGTTTGTCGAGCTGGAAGCGGGAGCGCGTGATGATAACGTCCGTAAGGCCCGACGTCACGGCCGGAAAGGTGGCCGTAGAGGCGATGAGGGCGAAGATGATGCGGAGCTACGGGTTCGTGGCGCCCGGGTCCACCCCCGATTTCGGAGCGGCCTCGAAGGAGACGCGCGCATACGGCTTCGTGGCAAGGTCACATATCTGGTAGGAGGGGAAGATGGCTTATCCGAGCAAGATTTTTACGACAATAGCGGATTCGGCGGTGGACGCGGACAGCCCCATAGACGTATCCCTCATGACGTCGCTCCGTGACAATGACGTTCATCTGAGGGAGTGGCTCGGGAAGGACTATGCGGCTGAGCCGAACCATAGCCACGACGGCGTGAACAGCAAATCCATCTCAGGCGGACAGTTCCTGCTCATGGACAGGGACACCATGACGGTCTCGCAGTCGTTCGTGACCGTCGACACTGTGGCGCTTTACATACCAGCGGACTTGACCTTGCTCTCATACTGCGCGAGGACAAGGGTGGAGCTTACGGGCCGCGCGGACGTGAGGCTTAAAATAGGCGCGACAGACGGGACAACCGTGCAGGGGACCCCTGACTCGACAGTATTCGCCTGGTATGGCCCCGGCACGATAGACGTTTCCTCCTTGAGCGGCTGGCAGACCTTCGAGATACAGCTCTCGCACACCACGGGGAGCTATAACGCGTATTTTGACAAGGCCGTCGGCAGGATGTCTTAGGAGAGGTCCATATGGAAGAGAGGCTCATCAGGGTGGAAGAGGGGCTGAAAGCCGTCGCCGGGGACCTCTTTGAGATAAAAGAGGCGCTCAAGGACATCGCCGTGTCTTTAAAGACGCTCGCGGTCCTCGAAGAGCGGCATAACGCCGTAACGGACGCGCTTAAGCGCGCCTTCAAGCTCATAAGAAAAAACGCCGAGCGGATAGAGTCAGTCGAGAAGGCCCTGCCGAACCTCGTCATGGCCTCGGGCTGGGTCTTCAAGGCCGTTATCTATGTGATGGCGGTCCTGGGGCTTGGCGCGGTGGGGACTATAATAAGCGGCGTGCTTAAGGCCTGAGGGGGGAGACGTGCAGATAACCGAGAACTTCAGCCTCGAAGAGCTGACAAGGACCTCCACGGGGCTTCCGAACAGGCCCGGGAAGACGGAGCTCGACAAGCTCCTCTTGACCGCTACATACCTTCTTGAGCCGGTTCGAAAAAAATGGGGGACGATAAAGGTGACAAGCGCGTTCCGGTCAGAGGCCGTGAACGCGCGCGTCGGCGGCTCGTCGACGAGCCAGCATGCGAAAGGGGAGGCCGCTGACATCGTACCGATCGACGCGGACCTGGACGAAGTCTTCGGGTGGATCGTGAAAGACGGGGGGATATGCTTCGGGCAGGCGATACGGGAGAAGAAGGGCGGCTCTGACTGGATACATCTGTCGCTCCCGAGGATAAATGGGCCGAACCAGCAGAGGCTCGTCTTTGACGGCAAGGGTTACTCGCCGTATGTTTGACACGGACCGGTCGAATAGCCTGATCGGAAGCAAGGCAGATACGGGGTGAGGTGAAAGTATTTCACACCGTTGATCACGCATCATGGAGGGCAAAAAATATGACGCCGGTCATAGGTGACCTTATAACGAATACCGTGGGCAAGGTCGTGGGGAAACTCGCGGATAAATACCTGCCGTCCACAATGGGCGAGGTGGAGAGGGCCGAGTTCCAGAAGGAGGCGCAGAGGCTTGCCGTCGAGGAGTACAAAATCGCCGCCGAGGACGTGGCTGGCGCGAGGGAGCTTGCCGGTAAGGAGAGCGACGGCGCGCCGGGGTGGACGAAGATACTCACGGTCACGCACCGTCCGGCGTGGAGTTTCCTCGTGCTCGGGATATTCGCCTGGACCATAGCCGCGCCTTACGCCGGCTTCCCGGCCTTTCCGCTCTCCGAGGTCCA
>JACREV010000157.1 GCA_016218095.1 Deltaproteobacteria bacterium
ACGATGATGGAATCTATCTCCGGGTCCTGGAGCATGATGGAGAGCGCCTTCTTGAAGGACTCCGGCGGCGCGGTGGCGATCATGTCCACGGGGTTCAAAACCGCCGCGGCCTTGGGCAGGAACTCTCTAAGCTTCTTTTGCGTGGCCTCTGACAACGGCGTTACCTTGAGCCCCAACCCCTCGCAGGCGTCCGCCGCGAGCACTCCGGGGCCCCCGGCGTTCGTCAGTATCCCTACCCTCGGCCCACGGGGAAGCGGCTGGTGCGTAAGGACTTCGGATGCGTTGAACATCTCTTCGATGGTAGTCACCCGTATCACGCCCGCGTGCCTGAAGAGCGCGTCGACCGCGACGTCGGAGGCCGCGAGCGCCCCTGTGTGTGATGTAGCCGCCGCGGCCCCTACCTTTGACCTCCCGGCCTTTACGGCGATTATCGGTTTTTTGTGCGAGACCCTCCTCGCGATGCGCCCGAATTTGCGCGCCTCTCCGAAGGACTCCTGGTAGAGGACTATTACATCGGTGTCCTTGTCGTCCTCCCAGTAATCGAGGAGGTCGTTCGTCGAGATGTCTATCCTGTTTCCGAAGCTTACGAAGCTCGATATGCCGAGGTTTATGGATTTGGCGTGGTCGAGGAGCGCGAGCCCCAGGGCCCCGCTCTGGGAGCCTATTGAGAGTTTGCCCGCAGGCGGCGTCACCGGGGAGAACGTGGCGTTCAGCTTCACATCCGGGTTGTTGTTCAATATGCCGAGGCAGTTGGGGCCGATGACCCTCATGCCGTAGGAGAGTATCTTTTCCCGGAGCTTCTTCTCCCTCTCCCTACCCTCCGGCCCGGACTCCCCGAACCCGGCGGTAATGATCACGAGCCCGGCGACACTCTTCTTCGCGCACTCGTCCACCACACTCAATACCTGCTCGGCCGGGACGACCAGTATCGCTATGTCGATGTCTCCGGGGCAATCGAGCACCGTCGGGTACGCGAGCACCCCGGCGATCGCCTCGGCCTTGGGGTTCACCGGGAAGACTACGCCGTTGAAGCCGTCCTTGAGGAGGTTCCTGAAAAGGGCGCCTCCGACCGACTCCGGGTTACGGGACGCGCCGACTACCGCGACCCTCCGCGGGCAGAGTAGCCTTTTAACGCCTGCGCTCCTCGCTATGTGCTCCCTGTACGACTGCCTCTTTTCGTATTCTTCCTGGTCCTTCAGGTCGATCGCTATGTGATAGACGCCTTCGGCGAACCTCTTCTTGAGCCTGAAGCCGCTCTCTTCGAAGACCTCGAGCATCCGGGTGTTCTCCTGAAGTACCTGGGCATCGAAGGCCGCGATGTTGTACTTCGTCGCCGCCCTTGCTAGCTCCTCCAGCAGTATCGTGCCGAGACCCCGGAGCTGTATGTTGTCCTCTACCGTGAAGGCGACCTCGGCGATGTTCCCGACCGGGAGCATGTCCCACCTGCCGACGGCGAGTATCCGCTCTGAGTCCCCCTCTCCGACTGTAGCCACATAGGCGTACCTTTTGGGAGGCGTTACCTCGGTAAAGTACTTGAGCTCGTCTTCTGTTATGAACTCCTTGGCGTACTGGAACCTCAAGTAACGGGTACGGGGGCTAAGCCTGTAGAAGAAGGCCTCGAGCTTTTTCTTGTCCTCCGGCCTTATGGGCCGGACCCTCAAGCTCTGCCCGTTCCTCAATATCACTTCTATGCTTTCAGGCTCTTCTTCCCTGATTATCTTTTTCTCGACAGCCATCTGCGCCCTCCGATTTAGACCATATAATATTATATCCGATTTCTGTTCCCTTGATAGTGCGGAATAAAAAGCTTGTGTAAGCGGGGGTCTCGTCTATAATGTACCTTCTAACGGAGGTAAACTGATGGAGACAGTGGTTTTAAGGAGGACATCGAGGATACTCGCAGGTCACCTCTGGGTATTCTCGAACGAGCTCGATGGGAGCCCCAAGAGGCTCGCCCCGGGCGGCCTAGTCGAGCTCAAGGACATGAAAGGCGCATTTCTGGGGATAGGCTACGCCAACCCCCATTCCCTTATCGCGGTAAGGATACTTACAAGGAAGAAAGAGGAGATCGACCGGGCCTTTTTCGTTCAGAGGATAAGGGCCGCGCTCGAATTGAGAAAAAGGTTCGTAAAAGAAACGGATGCCTTCAGGGCCGTTTTCAGCGAAAGCGATAGTCTACCCGGCCTCATAGTCGACAAGTACGGAGACACCCTCTCCATCCAGTTCTCGACCTTGGGCATGGAGACCCAGAGCGGTCATGTCATAGCCGCGCTCGAAGAGGTCTTTCTGCCTACGACGATAGTCTTAAGGAACGACACCTCCATCAGGACCCTCGAAGGGCTGAATATGGAAAAAAGGGTCATAAAGGGAAGCCTTGAGACCCTTCCGGTCATAAAAGAGCGCGGCACGCTCTTTGAGGTCGACCCCATGGCAGGCCAGAAGACCGGGTTTTTCCTCGACCAGGCAGAGAACAGGGAGGCGTTCAAGGGGTTGGCAAGTAAAGGCAAGGCGCTCGACCTGTTTTGCTACACGGGGGCATGGTCAGTAAAGCTCGCCGAGGCGGGCTCTGATGTAATAGGGGTAGATTCGTCAGAAGCGGCGGTCAAACAGGCCGAGAGGAACGCTGTGCTTAATAACCTGTCTGAAAGGTGCGCCTTTGTCCGCTCGGACGTATTCGAGTTCGTAAAGGCCGAGGTCTCGAAAGGCGCCGCCCGTTACGACGCGATCGTCCTC
The DNA here is from genome assembly GCA_016218095.1 of Deltaproteobacteria bacterium. Taxonomy (GTDB): domain Bacteria; phylum Desulfobacterota; class GWC2-55-46; order GWC2-55-46; family GWC2-55-46; genus GWB2-55-19. The sequence goes on from JACREV010000157.1 coordinate 2,734, forward strand.
GACCCCCCGGCCTTCGTAAAATCGAAGGCCAATATGAAGGAAGGGCTCAAGGCCTACAGGGAATTGAACGCCTCGTGCCTTAAGCTCTTAAAAGACGGCGGCATCTTCGCCACCTCCTCCTGCTCGTTCCATGTGGACAGGCTCACTTTCCTCGATATGCTCCGGTCCGCGGCTCGGGACGCCGGAAGAAGCGGGCGAATACTCGAGGTCAGGTCGCAGGCAAAGGACCACCCGATCGCGCTTACGGTGCCGGAGACGGAGTATCTCAAATGCGTGATCATGGCGATTGATTGAAAATCGACCTCCCTTAAGCCCCTCCTTGTAAAGGAGTGGCGCTGATCAAACTCCTCTCCTTAACAAGCATAAGACGCTGGATTCCCGCTTTAAGCACGCGGGAATGACAGAATTATAAATGTTTTTTTATTACGTCATTCCCGAGGACTTTTATCGGGAATCCAGTCCATACCTGGACAACCACGTCCTTCCTGCTTACCCTATCAGTGCAAACCAAACCCAGTAAACAAAGACATTTATCACCGTAAGCGGCACGCCCGCCTTCGCGAACTCGATGAACGTAAGCGTATGCCCCCTTCTTTCCGCGTTCTGTATAACGATGACGTTGCTCGCCGCCCCGAGTATGAAGAGGTTCCCGGCGATAGTGGAGCCTGCGGCAAGGGCCATGAGCGCCGCCACGTTTCCGCCGAGGTGGTTAAGCACAGGGAGATAAAGCGCCACGAAAGGCACGTTTGACAATACCTGGCTTAAACCCACGCTCAAGACGAGTATGAGCCCCGTTGACGCGAGGTCCAAATCCATTGAAGACAGGACGGGCTGTATCACACCGCTCTCCCACACGCTCCCCATGAGGATAAAGAGCGCGGCGAAGAAGAGGAGCGTCGGCCAGTCTATCGACCTCAATACCTCGACCCTGCGGGGGCTCAGTATGATGACGGGCAGTGCCGCGGCTATCGCTATGTATGTGAGCCTGAAGTCGAACGCGCCTCCCAGCGCGAAAGAGGCGGCCTTGAGGGCTACCATGATGAAGATGATGACGAGGGAGAGCCGGGAGAGGCGGGCGAGGGACGCATCCCCTATCTCTTCCTTTTCGTATAAGACCTCGTCTTCGCCCAGATGCCCCCTGTAGACGACCTTGAGGACAAGATATGCCGCAAAAAGGTTTATTATGGTGGGCAAGGCGAGGTATTTGAAGAACGTCACGAACGGCGCGTCAACCGGCCCGTTCAGCGCGACGAGGAGGTTCTGGGGGTTCCCGATGGGGCTTGCGACACTGCCGATTGTCGTGGCAAAACAGATGGTCAGGAGGAGAAGCTTGGAGTTTATCTTATATCTTTCTGC
>JACREV010000153.1 GCA_016218095.1 Deltaproteobacteria bacterium
GCGTCAGCAAGAAGGTCGATTATGTCGTTGCCGGCGTTGAGCCGGGGTCGAAGTACGAGAAGGCGAAAAAGATGGGGTTAAAGATAATAGATGAGGAGGAGTTCAAGGGGATGGTGGGGAGGTAGAATGAGGGCTGGTCACTTTCGCCTATGCCGTCATTCCCGAGGTCTTAATCGGGAATCCAGTGATCTTTAAAGGCTCTGGATCCCCGCTTTCGCGGGAATGACTTACAGTTCACGCAAGGTCCTCATACAGGTCCCGCCAATCGGGGTTTCCCTCCTCTATCAATTCTATCTTCCAGGCCCTCTTCCATTTTTTTAACCTTTTTTCCCGCTGAATAGCCGATTCTATGTCGTCGAATTGCTCAAAATGAACCAGATTATGCACCGCATACTTCCTGGTAAAACCTTCGATAAGATTATCTTTATGTTCGTAAACGCGTCTTATGATGTCATTGGTAACGCCAATATAAAGCGTGCCGATTCGTCCGCTTGCAAGGATATAGACATAATAGTTCATCATTAAAGACACTGGATCCCCGCTTGCGCGGGAATGACAATTAGACTACCCCGGATACGGCGAGAACTGGTCGGCGACGGCCCACCATCTGCCAGCCTCCTTTACAAAGACGAACATGTCCCGTCCGCCTATCTCCATGGTCCGGCCGTTTGATTCGAAGGCGATGTCGAAATAATACGTGACCACGGCGGTATCGCCGTGCATGTCTATCCTCGGGTCGGTCTCTTTCCATCTCGTTATCTTGACCGAGTCGGCAAAGGCCGCCCATGACGCCACGCATGCGTCCCTGCCCTCGAGCCGCTTCCGTTCGGTCGCGGTTATCGCCACCATGTCATTGTGAAAATAATTTGAGAGGTCCTGGGGCCTCCCCTCTGTCCATGCCCGGTTCAGGGCCTTCAAGGTCTCCCAGACCTCTTTTGCTTTGTCGGTCATATCGCCTCCGTTTACCTGTAAAACCCCTCCTTGTCGTATATAAGCGGCCTTGTCTCGGACTTTAATACATCCCCGTCCACGACCTCTCCTATTATAAGCGTATGGTCGCCTGCGTCATGGTGGGAGCGCACACGGCAGTCCATCCACGCGATGCAGTCCTTGAGTATCGGAGAGCCGGTGGCCTTGGTATCATACTCGATCCCTTCGAACTTGTCCGTCTTCCGCCCGGTCTTGAGGCCGAAGTGCTTGCCCGTCGCCTTTCCGTCCTCGCCGAGGACGTTTACGGCGAATACGCCGGATTCCAGTATCATGTCGTGGGTGAAGCGCGTTTTACCCACGGCGACGGTTATAATGGGCGGCTCGAAAGAGGCCCGCTGGACCCATGCGGCGGTCATGGCGTTTACCCTGTCGCCTGACTTCGTGCTTATGACGAATACGCCGTTCAAGATCCTGTTCTCGGCAGAGGATATTCCCTGTTTTACCGGCATGGGCCGCTCCTTAAGGCTTCTTTTTAAGTATTATATCGTCGTAGTACCCGGTCGCGCTCTCGTTCGTGTTGTCGGTGTCGGTCATGACGACTATGCCGGTGATCCTCGGCGGCGTGTCATGGAAGTAGCGCCTGTAGTCCTCGTATATGTCCCGCTCTTCGTTCAGCCATTGCCCGGCGAGCTCCGCTCCGCTCTCGACGGCGACCATCACCACGCGGTCGGTGTAGGGGTTCTTGACCGCCTCGCCCTTCTTGAGCTTGTTCGCCCAGATGTAATTTACGGCGTTCCCCGGGGTCTTCAACCCGTAGACCGCCTCGAGGAGCTTGAACTTGAATTTATCGAAAGAGGAGGTCTTTTCCGGCTCGTACTCGAATGTCACATATACGCGAGCGGCGTAGTCGTCGCCGTCTTTCCTCGTCTCGTCGCCTTTCTTCAACACACCTTCGACCTTCCACCTCCAGGAGAGTATCTCTAAATCCCTTATCTCGTCGCCCTTGAACTCCTTGTAGACCGCCGAGGCGGCGCGCGAGCTCTCTGCCTTGAGGAACTGGTTGTCGCCGTCCCTTACGACGGTATACCGGGTCTCTTTCTTCTTTCTCGGCAAGAGGAGCTTTTTCCAGCCTGAGGGGGCGGCGTCCGGCCTCTCGGCTGAGAAATCGTCTATGAGCAGGACACCGTTGCCCGGAGGCGCGGAGAGGGCGGAGGCGGCTACAGCGACGAACAATAGGGTCGATAGAAAAACCATGCGACTCGACCTTGAGCGGCTGGAAGATGGATTAGGGGTCATTTGCATGTCTCTGAATGAGTTGGTCGGGTCAGGTTGATAAACCAAGGCTTCGGTGGGTAGATTTTATATTGAGGAATCGGTCCAGTCAACCCAATTCCGTTCCGGAACCGGGTCTCAAGGGGAGGGGTTATTTGGAGTGCCTGTCGGCGACCTTTGACGCCCCATAAGAGGAGGGCTTCGTGACGGCCGCGTACCCGGAGCCGGTCACCATGCCGACGACCTCCTTTACTATCTCACGGGTGTCTCCGTTCATGCCTACGTCGAGGTGGATCTCGACCGCGAGCTTTTTATATCCGTTCTCGTTCAGATGCTCGCGGATGACCGAGGCGAGCTCTATGGACATTGTCGTCTCGTAGAATATCCGTTGGCGGAGGTTGTCCATCTTCCGTCTCTTAAGCTTCTTGTAGAAGTACCTGCCGCCGTGGCCTACCTTGTGGATGATTATCGCGCTTACGAAGAGGGTCTCGGTGTTGAGAAAGGAGTCGGTGCCGATGATGAGGTTATAGGTATGCCCGGGGGATTCGCCGATGTAACTTATAATCGACGCGAACATCTCGCCAAAACTTAAGGGGCCCTTTGTCGGGCTTAAAAAGCCCTCGCCTATTTCCGCAGAAGGAGGCATCCGCCTATTGTAATACGAATGTCTTTTGAAAACAAGGTGTTTTGAGAGGTTGAGCCGGGCGGGTAAGTTGAATTTAGTTGCATTAAAAGGGTTTTGACGATAGAATGTCACCACCTGACAAGCCCTGAAATTTAAATCAACCGTTTTATGGAACGTGTCAAATGAAGAGAATACATGCGCTCTTTGCAGGTCTTTTTGCGACGTTCCTCTTCTTCAGCGCCTTCCCTGCCGCTGTATCTTCCGAGACCCTGGACCTCAAACCCGGAATAGCCGAACTCAAAGAGGGTAACTACGAGGAGGCGGTGCAGTTCTTCTCGTCCGCGAGGAAAAAGGCCCCGGACTCGTCTCTGGCCGCCTATTACCTCGGGCTCGCTTATGTGAAGAGCGAGGACTACCGTTCGGCAAAGACACATCTTCAAGACGCCGTCACCCTTGCGCCGCGCGTCCGCGAGGCGGTAATAGAGCTCGCGGAGGTCTCGTACCAGCTCGGGGAGTACAATGAGGCGCTCTCGGCGATAGAGGTCGCGGAGAAGGAAGGCGTCGAGCCCGGGCGCGCGGCGTTCCTTAAGGGTCTTACCCTCATAAAGGTAAAAAGGCCCGATGAGGCTACAGAGGCCTTCAGGAAGGCGAAGTCGCTTGACGAGTCTCTCGGAAGCTCAGCCGACTACCAGATAGCGATCGCGTCCGTGCAGGCAGGAAGGCTCGGGGAGGCGAAGGACATTTTCAAGGACCTCGCCTCGAAAGACCCGAACGCAGACGTCGCGGAGTCCGCCAGAGAGTACATAGACGCGATATCAAAGAGGCAGAAGGAGGAGCGGCCCCTCAAGCTCAAGGCAGGGCTCGAGTACCAGTTCGACGACAACGTCCTCCTTAAGCCCGAGGACGCCTCGGTCGCGGGGGACATAACGAATGAGTCCGACAGCGTCTTTGTCGCGTCTTTCGGCGCCGACTATGACTTCAGGCTCTCGCTCCCCTATAGCCTCAAAGCCGGGTACTCGCTCTACGCCAACAGGCACTCATCGATCGAGACGCACGACATACAGAGCCATTCGCTCTCAGTGACCCCGGGGATGGGCGTCGGCAAGGGGCAGGCCAACCTCTACGCAGGGTACACGTATACGCTTGTAGACGAGACGAAGTACCTGCAGGCCGTGACCCTTTCCCCGACTTACACCCTCCCCATAAACGAGAGGCAGTTCGCCCAGGCCTCGGTCAAGTGGCAGGCAAAGGACTACTTGAAATACACGGCCGGCGTCGTAGCCGACGAGGACAGGGATTCACGGGACTACGGCGCGGGCGCGTCGTGGTTCTACCTCCTCTTCGGCGGCAATGGGTTCGTGAACGCCCGTTATGATTTTAATTATGAGGACACCGACGGAGCTAACTGGACGTACTACGGCAACAGGTTCGGCGCCGGGGTCTATTACCGCTTGACCGAGAGGCTCGGCCTGAACGTCAGCCTGGAGGAGTACCTCCAGAGCTTCACCGAGACGCACACGGTATTCGGCGTGGAAAGGGAGGACGCGACCCTCACCTTCTATACGCTCCTCACCTATCCCCTCTACGACGATCTTGATATCAAGGCCCAGTACCTCTACATCCGGGGGGATTCGAACATTTCGATATACGATTACTCGAAGAACGTCTACGGGGTCGGGGTGGATTACAGGTTCTAAGGTCTTCAAGGAAGAGGTCCGACATGTTAACGAGAAAGACGGCTTCGCGGGGTTCCCTGGCATACAGGTTTGGTGCGGTCCTCGGGGCCGTATTCCTTTTGATGATATGCTCGGCCTTCCCGAAGGGCGCGTTCGCGGAAGAGGGGGCGGCGGTCTCCGAGGTCGGCTATTTCTCGAAGCTCGACGGCAAGGCCGACATAACGAGGGCAGGTTCTTCCACGGCCGTGCCGGTCCGCAACGGCGACAAGGTCTTCGTAGGGGACGTCGTCCGCACCAAGGCGGGGTCGAAGGCCGAGCTTACCTTTAACGACAAGACTGTCGTAAGGCTCGCGCCGGAATCCAGAATAAAGGTGGATGAATACCTCTTCAACCCCGACGGCGGCAGGAAAAAGGCGTCTTTATACCTCTTCAGGGGCAAGGTGAGGGGCGTAGTATCCACCTTCAAGAAGAAGGTGATACCGGTCTCCATGAACGAGTCGACGTTCAATATCCAGACGCCCACGGCTATCGCAGGCGTCAGGGGCACTGACCTGTTCGTATTTTATTTGAGGGGCACTACAGGCGTCGTATTCAACGAGGGGCTCGGTTTTGTCTACAACCCGAGGGTCCCCGCTCAGGTGGTAGACATAAGGGCCGGGCAGTCGACCTTCATCCTCCATCCAGAGGCCCCGCCCCTGCCTCCCAGGCGCGCTCTCAATATAGAGTTCGTAAGACACACGTCCGACACAACGATTGAGAACGGCGAGGACAACGGCGCAAACGGCGCCGAAGACGCGGTCGAGACCGTCTCGGGCGAGGGCCCCGATGAGGGCGAAGACCATGGGGCAGGCGATAACGGCGTAGCCTCCTTGTCGGAGACCGGGTCGGAGTCGCTCGAGGGCGGCGCAGGCGAGGAGGTCGACTCGGACGCCTCTCGCGGGCTCACGGGCCTAACCGGCGCGGAGGATTCGTTCGAGGAGGCTACAGAGTACTCCGACATAAAGCCGATAAGCGAGACGAGCGAAGAGGCCCTCGGGATCCCGGGCGCGCCGACGGTCACTATCTCGTCCGCGCCGCGTCAGGTCACCAACTCTTCTACTTCCTCCTTCGAGGTCAACGTAAGCGAGTCGGCGACCCTCGAATATTACCTCGACGGAGCGCTTGTTTATACGAGCAGTTCCGACGGGTACGACTGGGAGGAGATCCCCGTCGCGGAGGAGGGCGGGCACACCATGACGGTGACCGCGATCGATTCAGAGGGCTTATCGGACAGCGCTACTTATGAATGGTTTTACGGCCAGAGGATCTCGAGCATCTACGGCTTCATCGACGGCCCGGATACGGCGATTGAGATCACGGGGACGGCGGCGTTGATATCCGACGGGAACACCGGGGCGTGGGAGTTCGGTATCGAGGGGTGGCCCGCCACGGAGCCGGACACCCCCTGGGCGATAACGATGGGCGGCTCGGGACTGGCCGACTCGTCAAGCGTCTCCGGAAGCTCCATGACAGGCTACTGGATAGCCGACATGGCCGGGAGTTACACCAACGGCCTCATCTCCGGGGCCGCGGACTTCTACTACCTGACGAGGACGTCGCTCATTTCGAGCGGGCAGACCCCGGGAACGGTGGAGATCGTTTATGACCCGTCGACGGGCTCTTATAGCGGCTCCGCCGGGGGCGAAGCCACCGAGGACAGACTTTCGTTCGTAACCGCCTCCTACAGCCCGGGGCTTTTGAGCGGGCTCATGGGCGGGACCTCTTCGATCTGGTCCTCGAGCCAGTCTTCTCCGGCGCCCATGATAATGATAGGTAAATACTTCGGCGGCACAGCCCCGAGGCTCTGGCTTAACCAGAACGCCTACAGCCGGAACTTCATCAACAGTACTTACACGACCTATGACGGAGGGGCGTTCTTCGGTTACTCGGCGATGCTCGCCTCCGGCCCCTACGCGAAGGGCTCCATGTACTCGCTCTATATCGACCCTTCCGGCAACGCCGGCGTCCTTACGGGCGGCCTCTCGGGCGAGGTCTATAGCGATATAGGCATGATGAAGATGGAGGGGACCATATTCCCAGCCCAGGTCAAGGCCGACGCCGATATCCCGTACACGGCGGCGAACCTCTTGAGCAGTCTCTCGATCGATAATTCCCAGAGCTACATCGCCCCGTCATATCCGACGATATCCGGTCCCACGGCCGACTTCACCGGCAGTCCGAACTGGGGCCTCTCCACAAGCGCCATAGCCGGGCAGGACTGGGGCGTGTGGTCGCTCCAGGGCGGCGGCTCATATTCAAGCTCGTCACCCGTATCGGGCGACTACACATTGAACTTCAGCGACGCGGGCTTCAACTCGTCTACCATGATAGCGGGGACGTACGGTACGCTTTCAGCGGCGGCGGGCAATATAATGGAAGGGGGCGTCCTCGGCTACGGCGCAAGGCAGGACACCGCCTCTTCGTGGATAAGCGCCGGTGAGTTCCTCGGCACGTTCTCCCCCGCGAACCACACCTGGCAGTCGATCCAGACCGGCGCGTGGATAGAGACGGGCAGGTTTATTTCCATGACCCAGACCGCCGAGGGGCAGGCCGCTCTTGCCGCCCTTAATATCCCGTACGCCGAGGTGGGCAGGGCCAACCTCACCGGCACCGACGGGAACCTCACGGTCAACATGAACGACGTCGTCTTCTTCGCCTATTCGAGCGGCTTGGCGTCGAAGATATGGGCGACGAACAACATCTCGGGCTCCTATACAACCGACCCGGTGGCAGGCTCCTCCAGCGTCGCCCTCTCGGGCAACGGGCTGTCCGCCAGCTTCTCCGTCAACCAGTGGTCGGGGGGCAACTGGCTCTCGTCTGTCTCGGCCTCGGGCACTTATTCGGGGACCGGGACGCTCCTCGGCTCCTCCGTCAATATGAGCGGCGCCGCGGCCGGGGCCTACTCCGGGGGCTCGTTCTCCGGCACCGGGGCAGGGGTCGTCCACTGACAACGCGCTACGACGTTTTATGAGGCTGGAGGCCTTAAGGGGCCTCCCGGCCCTTCAAAGGGATGTCCTCGTCCGTAAAGGCCCCGCCCCCAAGGCCCTATGAACCGGCTCAAGACCATCTTCTCTACTCTGACAGGCCTCAAGATAGGCCTCATCGCCACCGCCGTATCCATACTCATATACTTCACGAGCTTTACCCCTTACAAGATACCGTTCATCGATGAATTCGACCTCAAGGCCTACGACTTCCACTTGAGGACAAGGGGGCCGGTCGAACCGACGGGTGAGGTCGCCGTCGTCGCCATAGACGAGAAGAGCCTGGATAAGCTCGGCAAATGGCCTTGGCCGAGGACCAGGATGGCCGAGCTGGTAAGGAAGCTCTCGGCCATGAACCCATCGGTCATAGCCTTCGATATCGTCTTCTCCGAGCCTGACGAGAGCTCGGGGGCCGCGGCATTGAGAAAGCTCCGCCGGGAGTTCGGCAACTCAGACCCTCATCTCGCCTCTCTCCTTAAAAAGGCCGAGGCGGCCACCGACAACGACAGTATACTCTCCAAGGCCTTGAGCGAGTCCCCTGCGGTCCTCGGTTACTTCTTCTTCACCGGCGACGAGGTATCGGCCCCGGAGGGCAGACAAAGGGAAAAATATCTCATTCCTTCGCGTTTCGCGTCGGTCCGCCAGATAAGCGAGGCGGAGCCCGAATTCGAAGTAAAGGAAGCGGGCGGCATTACAAAAAATATCCCTGTCATAGCCTCCTCGGCCGAGAGCTTCGGGTACTTCAACATCACCCCTGACGCGGACGGGACCGTCAGGTGGGTGGACCTCGTCATCAGGTACGGAGACGAGTACTACCCGCACATCTCGATAGAATCGCTCCGGCGGTACGCCGACTTCCCGAACCTGATACTGAACGTCGCGGACTACGGGGTCGACTCCATCAACATCGGCGAGGTGATAGTCCCTACCGACGAGCACGGACGCCTCCTCGTGAACTTCCGCGGCGGGCCTAAGACCTTCCCTCACTACTCGGCCTCCGACGTCGTCGACGGCGCGGTCCCTAGAGAGGCGATAGAGGGGAAGATAATCATCATAGGGGCTACGGCCATAGGCATATATGACATGAGGGTGACCCCCTTCTCAGGGGTATTCCCCGGGGTCGAGATCCTCGCGAACACCATAGACACGATCATAAGCGGGGACTTCATCTACAAGCCGGAATGGTTTTATGTTTTCGAACTCCTTTCGATAATAATTTCCGGCGTACTCCTCTCTATCGCCATCCCGAGGGTGAGCGCGCTCTTTACCGCGCTCTTCACGCTTGTGATGATAACGGTCTACATCTACGCGAGCCACTATGTCTTCGTCCACCTGAGACTGTGGCTGACGGACATATACCCGGTCTTCACCATAATATTCGTGGCGTCGTCCACGACGGTCTTCCAGTTCGTCTCGGAGCAGAGGAAGAAAAAGGAGATAAGGGAGGCGTTCTCGCGCTACGTCGACCGCTCGGTCGTGAACGAGATAGTAAAGAACCCGGGGCTCCTGAACCTGGGCGGAGAGGAGAAGCTACTGACGGTGCTCTTCTCCGACGTCCGGGGCTTCACGAACATAACCGAGAAGCTTACCCCCCAGACGCTCGTGAAACTCATGAACGATTATCTTACCCCCATGACAGAGGTCATACTCAAGAACGGCGGCACGGTCGATAAATACATGGGAGACGCCATAATGGCCTTCTGGGGCGCGCCGCTGCCGCAGGAAGACCACGCGATAAGGGCGTGCAAGGCGGCCCTCGAGATGGAGCGCACCCTTATAGAGACGCAGAAGACCTGGGACAAGCCCGGAATACCGAAGCTCGTCTCGGGCATAGGGCTATCCACAGGCAAGGCTGTAGTCGGCAACATGGGGTCTTCCACAAGGTTCGACTATACGGTCATGGGGGACGCCGTCAACCTCGGCTCCAGGCTCGAAGGCCTCACGAAGGAGTACGGCGTTCGGATAATCGTCCCCAAGTACACCTACCTGGCGGCCCAAGATGAGTTCGCCTTCAGGGAGCTCGACATCGTCAAGGTCAAGGGCAAGGACCTCCCCATCAGGATATACGAGCTCATGGGGGAGAAGAAGACCGCCGCGGAGCTGAAGGAACTCATAGACCTCTTTGAGACCGGGCTCAAGGCATACAGGGCCAAGGCATGGGCCATGGCCGAGGAGTATTTCGGGCATGTCCTCGAGATCAAGCCCGATGACGGGCCGTCAAAGGTCTATCTTTCCAGGATAGAGGTATTGAGAGACGCCGAACTTCCCGACGAATGGGACGGCGTCTTTGTCATGAAGACGAAATAAAGGTTTGCCCCGCCTTCCCCGGATCAAAGCCCATTTCTTTCTTGAATCAGCCCTGTCCGAGACTCGTCCCTCTTGCATCCCGAGGTATGTTGATGGTTCGCCTTTAAGGCGTATAATCAATAGAGGGGGTGCTTTATGCCAGGATACGAGCGCAGGTCCAAAAAGGAACTCGTCGAGATGCTTGAAAAAATAGACGAGGAGCGGGCCGGAAAAGCCGGCAAGGGCGATCCCGAAGAGGCGCGGAAGCTGTCGATGCTCGTAGAGCAGTCCCCGTCGATGGTCATAATAATGGACCCTGAGTGCAGGATAGAGTACGTGAACCGGAGGTTCACCGAGCTTACCGGATATTCCAGGGAGGATGCCATCGGCAAGGACCCGAGCTTCCTCGGCTCCGGCAGGCACCCGAAGGAGTTTTTCGACGATATATGGGGAAGGGTCTCTACCGGCGAGACATGGCATGGGGACGTCTGCAGCAAGAAAAAGAACGGGGCTCTCTTCTGGAGCCACATATCCGTCTCGCCCTTAAAGGACGGGGATGTCGTCCTCTCGGTAGTAAGAGAGGTCTACGACGCGGTAAGGAAGAGGGCCGAGGAGGCGCTCGCCTCCGAACGGGACCTCCTTTCGGTCACAATGAGGGCAATAGGCGAAGGGGTCATGACGCTCGACGACTCGCGAAAGGTGACTTTTGTGAACGCCGAGGCGGAGAGGCTCACCGGCTGGACCTATCGGGAAGCTGTCGGAAAGGGTTTCAACGAGGTCTTCAACGTGCTCTGCGAGACGACGGGAGCGCCGGTAGGCGACCCGATGAAGCTCCTCTCCGATGAGAAGGGGCCTCCAGGAAAGAGGCTGATCCTCAGGGAAAGGAACGGGAACCAGAGGGAGGTCGCCGGCAGGGCGGCGCTCATAACCGACTCCGGCGGCAAGATAAAGGGGAGTGTCGTGGTCTTCATGGAGGCGCGGGAGGCTGAAAGGGGGCTCGACAAGGCTCATGAGGCGCTCTCCCGCGGCGTGATACACGAGATGAACAATTATCTCAACGCCGCCCACGGCGCTCTGGAGCTCGCCAGAGAAGTCTCGCCCAAAGAGGCGTCCGCGCTCATCAAGTCCGCTGATGAGGCTTTATCAAAGCTCATGGAGCTTACGGAAGAGCTCCGCATCGTCTCCACGCAGGCGAGGCCCTCGAAGGAGATAGCCTACATAGACGACCTCGTCAGGGAATCCGCCGAGGCGGCGCTTAAAGGCTCTGCCGTCGAGCTCGACGCCTCCTTCCCCGAGTCTATCTGGTTCGTCGAGGCTGACGCGAGGCAGATAAGGCAGGCGTTCGCCAATATCTTCCGAAGCTCAGTAGAATCCATGCGGGGCAAAGGCACGGTCACGGTCAGGTGCGGGAACGAGGAGCTCGGGGCCGGAAAATTCGTAAGGGTATCTATAACGGACACCGGGCCGACGATACCCGAAGAGGTGCTTAAGACCGTATTCGACCCGTTTTTCGCGGCCAAGCAGAGCGGCGCGCGCCTCGGGCTCACCATAGCGGACTCGATAATAAAGGGACACGGCGGAATGATAAAGGCCGGGGTCGCCGACGGCGGGACGGCCTTTGATGTATGGCTCCCGGCGTTCGAGTTCCAGAGGAAGGCGGAGGGGGCGGTAGCATGAGCTTTAAGGCTACCTCTAAAAATTGTTATTTTTCCTGATCTCTGCGTCAGGGCAAAAATAAAAATGCTCACATATTCCCATATATGCTGCGCTTTTTATTTCCGCCCTTCCTTGACCTCAGAAAAAACTCCTAATTTTTAGAGGCAGCCTTAAATAAAAAGGGCCGGTCTCGTTAGAGACCGGCCCTTTTGTCTGTTTATAGTCCACTCTCCCCTTGCGGGAGAGGACGGAGTGTTAGGGGATTTTTTTAGGTCTGATATTCCGTTTTGCGGGTTCAGGTTTGCAACCTGAACCTTTTAATTCGTGACCCGAATAGCGACCGTATCGGCTGTTCGAACCTTCTGCCCAAGGCCCTTTTGCGCGCTCCGCGCGCTTTCGCGCATGGGCTCCTAGCGCTTCCTTCCTCCCCTACCCGCTCGCGCGCCCCTTAGAGCGCTCCGCGTCTAATCTGCCCCGGCGCGCTCGCCTCTGCCTTTCTTATGCGTTCTCCGCCATGCGCCCGTGTGTTTGTAAAACAGAACAAAAACTCGCTCTCTTAACCTCCCCTCCCTTGATGGGAGGGGACTGAGGGGAGGGTGACTGCTCGGCGCAGGGCCAGAGTATCCGGAGACGACAATAATCTAAATACCCCGCTATCGTTGGATGTGAACTTTGCCCGTCCGGCAAGGACTGCTCGGCGCAGGGCCAGAGTATCCGGAGACGACTATAATCTAAACACCCCGCTATCGTTGGATATGAACTTTGCCCGTCCGGCAAGGACTGCTCGGCGCAGGGCCAAAGTATCCGGAGACGATAATAATCTAAACACCCCGCTATCGTTGGATATGAACTTTGCCCGTCCGGCCAGGACTGCTCGGCGCAGAGCCAGAGTATCCGGAGACGACAATAATCTAAATACCCCGA
>JACREV010000154.1 GCA_016218095.1 Deltaproteobacteria bacterium
GACGACGCGGAGGTGAGGAACCTCATAAAGGCCCTTCTCGAGGAGTTCGGCTACACGGTCATCGAGGCGGGAAACGGCGAGGAGGCGGTAAGGAAGTACGCGGAGCTGGGCAAAGATGTCGACTTGCTCGTCCTCGACGTCATAATGCCGAAGATGAACGGCAAGGAGGCCTTCGGCGAGATAAGGAAGATGGACCCTTCGGTCCGGGCCCTGTTCCTCTCCGGCTACAGCCAGGACTTCATAAACCAGACGGTCATACTCGAGGAGGGGCTGAATTTTTATGTAAAGCCTATCTCCGCATCAGGGCTCCTCAAAAGGGTAAGGGAGGTGCTCGACAGGAAATAGCCCTTACTGCCTTTGGGATCGGATCCGTGCGGGGCCTTAGGCCCCCTTTTTTTTATCTCTCTTTTTGACTGCGCATCGAGCCCGTAGCCTTGACAAACCACGTACCGGGTTTATGCTTATCTTTGTAGTCCTTTGTCACTCCCTTTCAAGTCAGGAAGAATAGAACAGACCTGCCGTGCGGAAAACTTCTGGTTTCCGCCGAAGGAGGGTCATGTCCGTGTATACAGGCGGCGAGGTGGTCTATTACGGGTACTCCCCCGGAGCGCTCAAGCGCCTCGGGCTCCGTCCGCCCGTCGTTTTGGTCGCCGCCCACCCGGATGACGAGGTGTTGGGGGCCGGCGGGCTCCTCGCCTCTCTCGATGGTTTTGTCGTCGTCCATATAACGGACGGCGCCCCGAGGAGGATGAACCCCGGCGCGCTCGGTTTCGCGACCCCAGGAGAGTATGCGTACGCGAGGAGGAAAGAGCTCCTTGATGCACTCGCGTTCATGCCTTCCATGCCCGGAGACCTCATGGAGCTCGGGGTACACGACCTCGAGGCCTCGCTCAATCTCGAAGGGATAACGAAGAGGCTCCTCGATATATTCAGGACCATAAGGCCCGGGACGGTCCTCACCCACCCCTACGAGGGAGGACACCCTGACCACGATTCGGCGGCCTTTGCCGTGCGGACGGCGCTGGACCTCATGGAGAAGGAGGCCGCGGCGCGGGCGCGGCATATCGAGTTCACCTCATATCATGCCCTCGGCGGGAAGATGGCCGTTTCCAGGTTTTTACCCTCCTCTTCCATCGAGACGAAGTTCATGTTGTCAAACGAGGAGCGGACGCGCAAAGACAGGATGATAAGGGCGTTCGAGTCCCAGGGTGGCGCGCTCAAGGTCTTTACGACCGAATTCGAGACCTTCAGGGAGGCGCCCGAATACGACTTCAACGCCCCGCCGCACCCCGGGAGGCTCTTCTACGAGGGCTTCGACTGGGGGGTGACCGGGGGGCTCTGGAGAAAAAGGGCCGCGAAGGCGATGGAAGCCCTCGCCCCCGTAAGCGCGAGGCCTAAGCGCATTGAGGCCGCTCGCCAAAAGGCGCGGCCTGTCCAGGACCTCCTTGAATACTTCAGGCTCACGTTAGGAAGGCTCTTCTGAAGACGCGCCATTCAATTACTGCCGGGCAACAGGCCCTCTTCCGTCAACTTGACCGATCTCGAATAAGCCGATATATTTACCAAATCTAAAGACTACCCCATGGCTATCGGAAAGGCGGAGGCGGGCGCTTCCGTGACCGGCCCAGGCAGACCCCGGATCCTTTATTAAAAACCTTTTAAAGGTAAAAGATTCATGGTAATATCTACCTACATTTTCCCGACCTTCGGCCCGATTTTTTCATGGGTCGGGGTGTTTTAAAAATATATTCTTTATTTAAAACGGCAATAAGTAACTAAAGGTTGGTTTTGCCTCAGTTGTGGTTGCATTTGAAGCGGAGTAGCGAAATGGATATAAAAGTGATGCTTGCCTTCGGGAACATGGTCTTCTCGGAGGGTGTGGCGAGGATACTTGAACCGGAAAAGGACATAAAGGCCTCCGAGGCGCTCGCCCCCGGCGAGGTCTGCGAGGTGGAGAAGCTAAGGTCCCTTGGAACAGACGTCCTCCTTACGGACTTTACCACCCTCTATAACCAGTTCCCGGATATAGAGACCGGCTCGCGGTCGTTCCATATAATCCTCCTTGATACCAACTGTGGGCGGGACAACCTCGTCGCCGCGATACTCAAGAAGAAGGTCAGCGGCGTGCTTTTGAGCAACTCCAACCCGGCCTTGCTCGTCAAGGCGATAAGGTCTGTAGCCAAGGGAGAGGTCTGGATAGACAAGCAGACCTTCAAGAACCTCCTCAACGGCATAAACGCGCTCGGCAAGGACGGCGCCGTCTCGCTCTCAGGCAGGGAAAAGGAGATCATCGCGCTCATAGGGGAGGGTTTCAGGAACAAGGAGATCGCCTACAAGCTCCACATAAGCGAGCCGACCGTGAAGAGCCACTTGAACCGCATCTTCCAGAAGCTCAACGTCCGCACCCGCGGGGAGCTCATAAGCTACGCGATAAAGAACTCGGACGTAAACAAACTCTCCAGGCACGGCTCGCCCTGAGCCCGCCTTCAAGGCAACGCCGCTTCGCCTTTCCTCCAGACCCGCCGGCCCTTCGATTAAAACCCCGGTAGTAACCCATATGCGCTTCTCTTCCGCTTCCCTGCGGGAATAAGAATACCGCGCCCTTGAGGACCCGACGGAGGAAATTGAGAAACACGACTCCTTTGGGGTCCTATGCCTCCACCTCCAAAAGTATTACAACCAAGGTACTAGACCTTTCGTCTCACCGCCACTAAACCTTTTATACAGTTTTTTATGCTTTCGGCCGATTGTATTAATACCGGCTTGCGGGTAAAGGCGGGCTCGGCCGTGGTCAACTCGAGCGATTCCTCCGGCAACCCCTCCAGTAGCGCGAGCCGCACGCTCAGGCTTCGAGGAGGCGGTAGTGAAGTTGTAGAAATCAGGGCTCCCTGTGTCTTCGCCGAGGTTCCCGGCGGCGTCCCTGCTCATCGCCTTGTAGTAGTATTTGGTCGAATGCGTGAGCCCGGTGAGCGTCAGGGTATGCGAGGTCGA
>JACREV010000155.1 GCA_016218095.1 Deltaproteobacteria bacterium
GGTCGTCTCGGCGGCATTCCTGTATTTAAGGAAACGCCTCCCCGACAGGTGGCCCCAAGTCCCGGTATTTATCCTCCTTGTAATAGCCGGGTCTGTCTTTACGTTCCTCTTCGCAAAATCAGAGGACCTCAATTATCAGGGGAGACAATTGGCCCCAGCGCTCGGCCTCATCGTCGGCGCCGGGACCGCGATGATGATAAAATTTTTTGCCGCTCCGAAAGGAATCAGAAAATCAAAAACGGGTTTTCTCGCCCTTCTTGTCTCGTCCGCCTCTGTTATCGTCCTCTGGTACGCGCAGGTCGACAGGACAGTCTCCTATGTGAGGGACTGGCCGAACCACGCCGTGGACCCCTCTGTGCTCCGCGCCTATAAGGGCATGAAATCGGTCTCGAATAACGACGGTTTCATATTCTATATAGATATGAACAGCGATAAGGACTTCCCTCAGCCCCCTCCGTCATTTGAATACTACACGGGGAAACCGGTCCTTTTTTTCAAAGACCCGGAGGACGCGCTCCGGGACCTCATTGCGCTTAAAAAGAGGTCTGAATTCCCCTTCGACGCGGTCATCTCGTCCCCCCAGCCCGAGGCCGTAGAGCCTTTTATCCCGTACTCAAAGGGCGGCTTCAAGGTGGTGGACGGGACCTACTACACGCTGCTAATACCGGGCTCGTAGAGAGTTGGGTTCCTGGACACACTCCCGCCGATAATCCAGCCGCCCCCTTATACGCAAGGTCTCCCCTGCAGGCGGTCCCGCTCGCCGCTTTAAGCCCGTAGCCCCCTTGAAGCCCCCTTGACCTTTGCCCATACTTCGAATATAATATGACCAACGGTCATTTTATGAACACTGGTCAGTCAAAAAAGACAGCCCGGAGGGCGAAGGAACGGGAGGGCAGGCGGAGCGCGATACTCGCCTCAGCCCGAGAGGTCTTTTTCGCCAAGGGCTTCATGAACGCGACCGTCGGGGAGATAGCCGCCTCCTCCTCTCTCGCCAAGGGGACGCTCTATCTTTATTTTACGAGCAAGGAAGAGATGTACTGCGCTTTGATGGATGAGGGGATGGATCTCTTGAAAAAAGACCTGATGAAGGCGCTCTCACGCCCCATGAGGCCCGACAGGGTCTTGTCCGAGCTCGTCAAGGCCTACCACGGGTTCTATAAAAAGCGCCCGGAGTACTTCAGGATTATGTTCCTCTCCGCCCAGCCCGACGTTCGCTCAAAGGTCCCGAATGAGACGCTCGAGGCATCGGTCGGCAAGGCAAAGGAGTGCCTCGGGGCGGTCGCGGAGATAATCCAGAAGGGTATCGGCTCAGGCCTCTTCAAAAAGGTCGACCCCTGGATCGTCGCCAATACCATCTGGGCGATGATAAACGGGGTCATCATGGCGTACGAGGACCCGGTCTACAGGGACGAGATAGCCTCTGTATCGCTCGAAAGCGCGCTTGACGGGTGCCTGCGGATGGCGCTTAACGGCATAATGGCGGTGCGGTAATGTTCTGGCTCGCACTAAAGACCTTTTTCCACGAGAAGGTTCGGCTCGCCACTACCCTTGTGGGGATAATATTCTCTACAATCCTTACGCTCACGCAGGTAGGGATGTACTTCGGTTTCATGGGGAACGCGACGGCTATCATCCGCAACACGGACGCGGACATCTGGGTGGCCTCCAAGAACATCCAGAACTTCGACTTCTCAAACCCCATACCGGAGGAGCGGATAAACAGGGTGAGGGCGCTCTCCGAGATAGAATGGGCCGAACGTATTGTGCTCGCGTGGGGGTTCTTCAAGCTCTCAACAGGCGGGCAGGAGCAGGTCCAGATAATGGGGTACGACCCGGATTCAGGGGTAGGCAAGCCCTGGTCGATGCTCGTCGGCGACACCTACGCGGTCAAGGGCGGCAGGTACATGATAATAGACAAGACCTCGGAGCAGAGGCTCGGGAAGCTGGACATAGGCAACACCTGGGAGATAAGCGGCAGGAAGTTCAAGCTCGTCGGCATCTCCGAGGGGATAAAGACCTTCACGACCGCGCCCCTTATCTTCATGGCGATGGAGCAGGCCCGCGCCTTTTACAGCCCCGATGACGTTACCTTCATCGTAGCTAAGGTGAAGGAGAGGGATAAGGTGGACGCGGTCGCCGAGGCATTAAGACGGGAGATGCGCGACAACGACGTATACACCCGCGACGGCTTCATCTACAAGACGGTCATGTACTGGACCGTCCAGACCGGGATGGGCATGGGGTTTTTCCTGACGGCCATACTCGGCGTCATCATTGGCGGCGCGATAGTAGGCCAGACGATCTACGCGAATACCATGGAGCACATGAAGGAGTTCGGGACGCTAAAGGCCATAGGGGCCAAGAACCTCGACCTCTACAAAATAATATTCACGCAGGCGGCGGTGGGGGCGCTCATAGGGTATGTCTCCGGGATGCTCGTCATATTGCTCCTCAAAGGGCCTATAGAGAAGAGCGGCGTCTCTTTATATTTGAGCCCCGCGCTCTTTGCCGTCCTCTTCGTGGTCATACTCCTTACGTGCCTCCTTTCGGCGTATTTTTCGATAAGGAAGGTTAAGTCCCTCGACCCTGTGATGGTATTCAGATAATGGGCATATTGGAGGCAAAAGGGCTTACAAAGGTCTACGAGGAGGGGGCGGTGAGGGTCAAGGCCGTCGACTCCGTGACCTTGACCGTGGATAGGGGCGCGGTCCTTCTTGTGATGGGGCCATCGGGCTCCGGCAAGACCACGCTCCTTTCGATGATGGGGTGCATACTCCACCCGACGGACGGAGAGGTCGTCGTCGACGGCAAGACCGTAAGCAAACTGAAAGAGTCGGAGCTCCCGGATATAAGGAAAAAATACTTTGGGTTCGTCTTCCAGGCCTTCAACCTTTTTCCCTCGCTTACTGCGGTCGAGAACGTCGAGCTCGTCTTGAGGCTCAAAAACTGGGAGAGGGCGACTATGAGGGATACAGCGCTCGGCCTCCTTAAAAAGGTCGGGCTCGGGGAGAGGGCGGGCTTTTATCCGAGGGACTTAAGCGGCGGGGAGAAGCAGAGGGTAGCCTTTGCCCGCGCCCTTGCGGGAGACCCGCCGATAATATTGGCGGACGAGCCGACGGCGAACCTCGACTCCAGGACAGGCAAGGAGGTCTTGACGTTACTCCGGGGGCTCGCCGAAGGCTTTGGAAAGGCGGTCGTCATAATAAGCCACGACCCGAAGGCCGAAGCCCTCGCGCATAAGGTTGTCTTCCTCGAGGACGGGAGGCTTGTATCATGAAGAAGAAGCTCTATATCATCATCGGGATAATCGTCGCGGCGCTCGGGACCTATATGGCGATGCCTTCAAGGAAATCAGACGAGGCCCCTCCCCCGCCCCATAGCGCCCACGTCACCGCAAGGTATGTGGCGGCAGAGGGCAAGGTCGAGGCGCTCGAGGGGTTCGACATAGAGGTGGGGAGCGACCTCACCCAGAGGATCGAGAAGTTTCTTGTCAAGGAAGGCTCGGCTGTAAAGAAGAACGATGTGCTCGTAAGGCTCGATTCAAGGGACTTAAGCGCACGGCTTATTGAGGCTGAAAAGGAATTGTCGGTGGCACAGTCAAGGCTGAAGGAGGTCGCCTCAGGCTCCCGAGCCGAGGAGATAAGAAAGGCATCGGCAACGCTCGAAGCGGCTTTGGCGGACGAGGAGCTCGAAGGGAAGAACCTCAAAAGGAGCGAGGAGCTCTTCGGAAAGGGGCTGATCGCGCGCTCGGATTTGGACGAGAGGGAGAGGGCGATGAAGGTAGCCTCCGCAAAAGTCAAAGAGGCCGGGGAGGCTAAAAAGCTCCTTGAGAAGGGGCCGAAGAGAGAGACTATAAAGCTCCACGAGGACTCCGTGGAGGAGGCGAGGGCGTCCGTAGAGTATTACAGGAGGCTCCTGGATAAGACCGTCATCCGCTCGCCCATAGACGGCAGGGTCATAGAGAAGTACCTCGACGAGGGCGAGATAGTCATACCTGAGACACCTATCATAACGGTGGCGGACGTAGAGAACATACGCATAAACGCCGAGGTCGACGAGACGGACAGCGGGAAGGTGAATATCGGCGACCCGGTGGATATTACCTCCGACGCCTATCCGGGCAAGGTCTTCAAGGGGGAGATAGAGGAGATAGCGGACTACGTCGGGTCGAGGAAGATAAAGCCGAACAACACGGCGAAGAACCTCGATATGAAGGTCCTCCAGGTGAAGGTCGCCTTGAAAGAGAAGACGCCCTTGAAGATCGGGATGACGGTGGACGTGAGGATAACCCCGTCGAACGCGGGCCCGGTAAGCGGAGCGAAGCAATAACTTTTTCGTTTATAAAAAACCCTCTCTCGATTATAATGCTCGGATGCAAAGGCTCAATATCAGGATAAGGCTCCTTTCGGAGAGGGCGCGCGTGCCTTCGAAGTCCCACCGCGGGGACGCGGGCTGGGACCTCTATTCGTCAGACGAGGTAACGGTCCTTCCGGGCGAGACGAAGGTCGTCCCCACGGGCGTAGCGATGGAGATACCGGAGGGCTGGTACGGCCAGATAAAGTCCCGTAGCGGCCTCGGCTCAAAGGGCGTTGTCGTCACCGCCGGGGTCGTGGACAGCGGTTACAGGGGGGAAATCGGCGTAGTAGTCGTTAATACGAAGCGCGAAGAGGAGTTCTTCTTCAGGGCCGGGGACAAGGTCGCGCAGATGGTCTTCCTCCCTGTGCCGGAGGTCGAGTTCGAACTAAGAGAGGAATTGGAGGCGACCGCGAGGGGCGCGGACGGTTTCGGGTCGACAGGGCATAAGTGACGGCGGAATAAAAACCCCTTGACTGGGTACACTTAAATGTTAAAATCAGTAGACCCCCGCACTTTTCCGGGGGTTTTTAGTTTGGGAGGGGGGTCCCTTCCTTATTGTCCATCTTACATGCGCCTGTGGCTCAGCTGGATAGAGCATCTGACTACGAATCAGAGGGTCGGGGGTTCGAATCCCTCCAGGCGCGCCAGTATTTACCCCCTGTGGCAAGCAGGGATTCGAAAGCGTCCGAGCGCCGCAAGGAAGAGGCCGCAAGGATGCGGCCGGAAGCGAGGACGCGCGGCTGGAACGAGGAGGCAGGACGGCGACGAACAGGGGCCGACAATTTTGCAGGATAGCAAAATTGCACCGGCGGAGCCGGCCCTGAGCGAAGCGAAGAGTCGAGTCCATGGATGGACGAGATGAATCCCTCCAGGCGCGCCAGAAAAATCAAGGGGTTAGCCGAAGTCGGCTAACCCCTTTTTCTTTGGTGCGTCCTTTTTTTCTCTACTCGTCGATAATGGCGGCTGTTAGAGAGTCCAATTTTTTAATTTTGAGGAAGAATGGTATTGTGATATCAGGACTGTAAATATTGGGAACGAGTGGGTGGAAAGCCCATCTTATTACAGGGGTTGAAATGGCTGAGCGTATAACTGAATTGCGTTACAGAATTGAAGCGGATAAGAGTGTAGATTATGACAAGGCGCTTCCAATTAACGACGAAACTGAAGACTTTAAAATCTGCATCGATAAGGGGTTTGCTATCTTCAAACTGAAGAGGCCTTTTTCAAAGATAGAGGAAGCGAGAACCGTAATCGAGGATTATTTAAAACGGTGGGATGTGTTAATAGGCATTGAGTATAATCCAGATGAACTGCGATTCACTTTCGAGAATGCATTTTTATCTTCCGAAAATAATCATACACATTTAATCATGGGTGATGAAATAAAAATAAGTGACGAAGTGATAGTTCATCGTTCCTATACAAGATATCCAATACTGCCAATAAATTTTTCACTTTCTCCAGATGTGGAAACTATGTATCTAAGATACAAAGCGTATCGACAAAGCCGTGAACCTCTGACAAGCATGGCATATATGTGCCTAACAATTCTTCAGGCAAGCGCAGGCGGTAGAGAGAAGGCTTCTCGAAAATATCGAATATCAACAGAAGTCCTTAAGCATTTAGGACTTCTATGTTCAACAAAAGGCGACAAAAGCGAGGCGAGAAAAGCCGCAGGTTCATTTAATCCACTAACAGGCGATGAAAAGGCATGGATTGAAGCAGTAATAAAATCTGTTATAAAAAGAGTAGGCGAATGGGCATGTAATCCTGACACAGATTTTAAGGAACTTACTCTTGCCGACTTTCCAGATTTAAGTCATGCATGAAGCCTTTGTATAGTAGCTCCACCACCATTTTTAGTTTTTTTTGCACTCGAGGCACCCAATGCCCAAAATCCGCGCCGCTGTCCTCCGTAAGAGGGGCGGGCCTTTAAAAATAGAGACGCTCGAAATGGAAGAGCCCCGGGCAGATGAGGTCTTGGTGCGCCTCAACGCAACCGGCATCTGCCATACCGATATAGACTTCCTCGACGATTGGCACGGTCCGCCCGTGGTGCTCGGCCATGAGGGCGCGGGCGTGGTGGAGCGGGTGGGCAAGTCTGTAAAGGGCGTCAAATGCGGCGACCACGTCGTCCTCTCCTATCAGTCGTGCGGCAAATGTACGCAGTGCCGGGCCAAGAGCCCCGCTGATTGCGAACTCTTCTATGAAGCGAACTTCGCCTTTGCGCGCCTCGACGGCACCAACGCTCTCGCATCGAGCAATGTGAGCGGCCACTTCTTCGGCCAGTCCTCTTTTGCGACCTTTGCCTTGGCGACCAGACGCAACCTCGTCAAGGTCTCAAAGGACCTTCCGCTCGAAGTGCTCTCTCCGCTCGGCTGTTCCATGCAGACCGGGGCCGCGACCATCCTGAACTCTCTCAAGGTCGCGAAGGGCGAAGGGGTCGCGGTCTTCGGCACCGGCGCGGTCGGCCTTGCGGCTGTCATGGCGGCCCGCATAGCGAAGGCAGACCCGATCATAGCAATCGATAAAAACCCCGCGCGGCTGAAGCTCGCGTTGGAGCTCGGCGCGACCCACGCAATCGATAACCGCCGTGAGGACGCCGCCTCCCGTATCAGCGGTATCGCGGGGAGCGGCGTGGATTATGCGCTTGAGATAACCGGGGACCCGGGGGTATACCGACTCGCGGTCAGCGTGTTGAAACCGCGCGGCGTTGTCGCGCTTATCGCCTCACCCGGAGGCGCGGGCTCTTTGAAGGGCGGACGAAAGGCCGTCGGCATAATCCAGGGCGGCGCCGTTCCGCAACGCTTCATCCCGAGGCTCGTCAGGCTCTGGAGGGGAGGGAAGTTCCCATTTGACCGGCTCATAAGGTTCTACGACTTCCGCGAGATAAACCGGGCCATCGCCGACGCCAGGCGCGGCAAGACCATAAAGCCCGTGCTCAGGATCTGCCCAGTGTAGAGTTGTGGAGCGGATTGGAATTACAAAAAGTAGAGACCGCTGTCGGGGGCGAGGAGGCAGGAGGGCGACGAATGGAAGCCTGACCCCTATTTGCTTACGTCAGCCGGATAGCATTCCTCCTCACTTGGGTCTTTCATCCCGCCGCACCAAGCCTTTATAAAACCATCACACATGCCGGTTTCGTTGAAGGCAGGCCCCCAGTAGGCGGAATTTATATAATACAGAAACGAAGGCCAGGTGAACCTGCTCGGACGGCCCCATAACCCCGAGTACCGGATGAACTCCATGCCCTTCATAGGCTTTGTTTTCTCGCCTAAATTGAAGAGGCCGCCTGAATCTGTTCCATTCATCCATGTCTTCTGAATAATATAGTTATCGCTCGACAAGTCACTTTCAGACAATTGGGAACTCGCGTGACCACCCGGTTCCGAAAGGACCAGAGGATGGTTCTTATCGTACTTTTTTACATCATCCCACTTTTTGTATGTGATGCCCCTGTGCCCCAGAAATGCCGTCTCGAACGGTTCAAGCCCTTCATCAAGGATCACGTGCACGCCTTCCCAATCGCCGCCGTGATCGCCGAAGAAGAGAATCCCTGAGTTGTAAGGATAGAACCTCCAGTATTGGATCGTGACCCCGCCAAGCATATTCCTGTACGCGTGGTAATACGTAGCCCAGTCCTTTGTATCGAGGCCCCCTTTTCTGAGATTTTCGTCGACGTCATCGATAAAGAAGGTAACCCTCTTTCCACTGCTCCTTGTCCCTCCTGAATGAACCGCCCCGCCACAGCCTGTCCGGGTAAATTCAGGGAGCGCGGAAATATCCGGGGCGAGTATTAATTGAGTCATTTCAAGAGGCGCGCAGGAATCATCCCGAAACCAGAGAGAGGTCTTGCTCAAAAACCATTCCACGCTCGACGGCAGATTGGGGTCTTTTTTCGAGTGAAAGACGACCGGTGCGTATGATTCGGCGAGGTGTTGTTCGCATTCATCGCCGATCCCGTCCTGGTCCTGGTCCATCCCGGCGGGGAGGTCTGCCACAAGCAGGCACCCGGCCATCGGTCCCTTTTTATCCGATGAAAAGGGCCGCGCTTCTTCAGCAAGCGCGGGGCCTGAAAGCCCAATGGAGCAAGCAACCGCGAAAGAGCAGAGTATCGACCGCAAGCCCTGATAAGAGCCGTCCCTCATGGTTATAACGAGTTGCCCGTGATGGCCTTGTAAACCGTCTTGAAATCTATATTCCAGCTCAGGTATATTTTAACGAGGTCCTTATCCCGTTGCCTTTCTTCGGCGTTGTTCAAACCGAAGTTCCCGACCGCCCCCAGGAAAAGCCTGGAGCCGTTTTCGAACCTGTGCACCGGCAGTTGTCCCCTGACCTCCAGCCGTAGCGTGTCGAGGCTCTGCGTCTCTCCGATGAGGAAATCGGTGTAAAGCTCAGGGTTGATCTGGAACCTGAGCCCTCCATATATCCGATGGTCAACCCTGTCGATCTTGTCGGTCTTGCGACCGCCTACGACGAACGTCGGGCCTATATATTCCCTTATCTTGCCGCCGTTGAGCTCAGGGGTCCTGAAAAACGGGACGAATATCTGGTAATCCAACTCGAGCGCGCTTTCTGGAGACTGCGTCTGTTGGGTATCTTCAGTCGTGGTGGCTTGTTCGCCCGAGCTTGTGAGCAAAGCCGAGAAGAAAGTGTACATCCCGTAGCGCCACGTATACGGGTTTAATGTGGCGTGCTCAGCCGGGTTGTCCTCATCCGTTCTGTAATTAAACGACACAACGAAGCCTATCCTTGGCAGGCCTTTCTGGAAGAGCTCGTCTAAGGTAAGGAACTCATAACCCGTATTGAATTTGAAGAAGTATTCCTTATAGGCATTTGCAGGCTGGATTAGCGGGTCCTGTTCCGGCAGGCCTATTGCGGCGGTTATGTCTTTAAGCTGAGGCCCTAGATCGTTTTCGATTTTGTCCAGATATTCATCTTTCTTTTCCTTTTTAACAGCCGGATCAAGGATGAGTCTCTGATACGAGGTGATCTCATCTCTGACGGATTCCGCCTTATCCGTCAGGTCGCCTTCAAGCCCGTCTTTTATTTCCGCACATTTTTCTTTTGAAGACGGCTTCAACTCAAGATCGGCTCCCAGGTCCTTAATGCACTTTAAAAGCTTGTCGGGTTCTTCGTCTATCCCTTCGGGGACAGGGGCGTTGCAACTGCAGATCTTTTTACCGAAGACGATTACGTCTTCCGACCTTGTGCCGACGCATTTTTCGCCCTGGGCCACGAGTAACGCCTCATAGAGCCCCTTTGAATCAAAGGAATGCTTTACGGTCTTTCCCGAATACTTTTTCCCGGAGATCACCCATTCCCATGAGGTGACTTTACCCTCTTCCGAAGAGGCCCCCTCAAAGCTTACTTCCTCTCCCTCGGTTATTACTTTAGGCGCGTAGGTGAAAGTGGTTTTTGTATCAGGGCATTTGTCTTCAGCCAAAACCGACCCTGCGGTCAGCAGTAAAAGGACTGCGGTCAAATAGAGTCTGAGGATTTTCAAGCGACCTCCTGTATTAGAAAAGTTTGATTTTGTTATTTATTACAAAGGAACTTCCAAGTCAAGTAGAATATCCAAGTTAAATTACATCAAAATAATCTTTTATTGATTCGCTTTATTTTTTAGGTTACTTTTATAAATCAAAGCTGATGGAGGACCGTCAATGTGATTTTGAGATCGAGCCCAGTCTTTGCGAATAAGCTATCTATCGGTGTGATTTACCCATAGACCCTTTAAATTTCATCCTTCCTATTTAGCTTATTGTTCCTTAATACATAACGCTTGAGACAACCGGAGGGGGCGCCATGCCGACAAAAGCAACCGAAAGCATCAAGATATTATTGGGCAGTCTGCTCGGCACACCGCATGTCAGCCCTGAAATCGACAAGGGGCCTGTCGCGATTACAAGGCCCTTTACGCTCGCCTCCGGCACGGACATGCAGGACCCGCTCCTTAAGGAGATCATGGAGTCCGACATGCGCGGGCTGAAAACGCCGCTTGAGCTGATGAGGCATTATGCCGACGGACTCAACAGGCAGACCTCATACGACGGAATAGACAGGAAGCTCGACAAGCTCTTTCTATGCGGGAGGGTCCCCGAAACCCTCGACGGATATTACCACGGCGTGACGATAGGTCTAAAGACCGGGCTCGATTCCTTCAATCTGCTTACGGGCCTAACTGAGAGGCTCGGGCTTGGCCACCTCGACCCTGCCCAGGTATTTTACGCGACCCTGCTCTCCAAGACCTCTCCATGGGCCGGCAAGAACTTCAAGAAAATAGACTCAGCCAGGCTTGCCGAGCTTGCCGACGGGATGGAGGAGCCGGAGGAGACCGCGTATCTGGGCATAAATTCCTTCAGGAAGGATAACAACGACGTCGTAAACAATATCGCCGGGTACCTGCTCTCTACCATCATTGACCTCGACGGCGTGCCGCCTCCTTCAAGCGGACAGAGTTCCTGGATAAATGCGAAGGGCGGGTTCTTCATCGCCAAGAAGCAAACGTCGGTCGACCCACAGCACCCTGAAAAAGAGGTAATCGCCCTTAATTACAGATGGAAAGGGCTCGGAAACAAGTACCCAAACAAACTGCTTATAGATGAAATAGTCGAGATAGCCGGGGGGCTGTATCTCGGGAAGCTCTACTACGCTACCGCCGTAAACCGGCTTTTGAGCGATTTCGACCCGACAGTCGACAAAAAAGACTATGGCTACCGGGGGTTCGGATATTTTCTCCTCATGGACGACTCCTGGCTCCATGAAAAGGATATGCTTTTCCCCGGTCTTACATACAAGCTCGCCGATAACCTACCCGCAAAATTCGAGCAATTCCGTTTTATAGATTCCCAAACTTGCGCAAGCGCGGTGAAACTCCCCAAGGACAAGACGGTCCTCCATCACCTCAAGGAGCTTTCAGACGGCGTCAAGGCGGGCAAATCGACAGAGGAGCAATACTTCGGCAACCTGCATGACCTCTTTCTCTGTGGAGAGCCCCCGAAGGGCATAAGCGGGTTCCTTCACGGCGGCGTTGTCGCCTTCAAAAGCAACGGGTTCCTGAAGACCTTCGGGACAAACGTCCTTAATGACCTCTGGCCTCTTGCAAGGCCATTTTCGCCGTGGACAGGCAAGACGTTCACCGAAGTACCGCCAGACGTGGTGAGAAAATACATCGGCGACGATGCGCGGCATTACGCCGACAAAGGCCCGGTCATCCTCGGCACGAACACGTACCGGATGGACCTGGACTTAAGCCTGCCTGCGACCGTACTCATAGAAAATCTGGATAAAGCCGGCATGGTAGTCGAGTACCCCGATGACAGGGAGAAGGCCGCCGGGATATACGTCAAGGGCTTTTACTTCATGGCGGATTTTTCCGGATCGGTCGCCGGGGACTGCGCGGGCAAGGAGGTGCTCCAGTTCAATTACCGGTGGCCCGCCTTTCACACCATCTCGCCGGATAATCTGTGCATAGACGAGCTGGTGCGGATAGCCGAAGGCCTGTACCTCGGCCAGCTCCTTTATTCGACAAGGCCTGAGGTCAAGTACAGCCCCGACAAGGACCCTTCCGAATACGGATACGAGAACTTCGGGTATTTCGTGCTCATGGACGACGAGTGGCACGCGATAGGCGAATTCATATCCTTTGACAAATAAGGTCGTGATAAGCAGGTTCAATCCTCATATCGACGGGAGGCGTTTATGGATATCTACCTGAAAGACTGCAAATTGTCGGAGAGGACCAGGGGCCTGAAGGAGGCGTATTTCAAGGCAATGCCTGAAACATGCCTGGAGCGTGCGCGTCTTATTACAACGTACAGCCTGGAACACGGGCTCTTCGGAAAGAGGATTTCCATCCTCGACAAGGCCAGGATGTACCGATTTGCACTTGCCAACCGCACCCCCGTCGTGTGGCATACAGGCGGATACGCTAAGGGGATGGTCCCGTTCAAGTTCACCGACACCTCCCTTTTTGCCGGGTCGACCACCTCGAGGTTCAAGGGAGTGCCCCTTTATCCGGAGTTCCTTGCGCTCACCCTCTGGCCGGAGCTCTGGACCATCTCCAAAAGGTCGGCAAACCCGTTCTTTCTGAGCGAAGAGGACGCGAAGGAGCTGAACTTCGGGATATTCCCGCACTGGATGGAAGAGAACATCACCGAGCTCGCCAGGGCGCGCTGTTACAGGGAGAACGCCGGAGCCGGGGATAGATGCGCGCCCGAGATGAAGCTCATGGAGCGCCTCGTTTTTTTCCTGGCAAGCAAGCCCGAGTGCATCTCGCACACGATACCGGACTTCTCAAAGGCCATATACAATGGCTTGAGGGCGGTTATAAACGAAGCGAAGGCAAGGGGCGAGGCCGCAACAGACGCCTCGAAGAAGGAGTTCTATCAGGCTATCTCGGAGGTCATGGAGGGGATAATCGCATATTCCAAAAACCTCGCCCAAAAGGCGAGGGAGATGGCGGCAGGCGAGACCGACCAAGGACGCAAGGCTGAACTCCTTGAGATCGCGAGGATCAACGAGAAGATCCCGGAACAAAGGGCAGAGACGTTCCGCGAGGGGTTGACCGCCGTCTGGATATGCTGGACCGCCATCCACCTTGAAAACCCCAATGTGGGCTTGAGCCTCGGCAGGCTCGACCAGGTGCTTTTTGACCTGTACCGTAAAGACGTCTCGTCAGGAAAGCTTACGGCCGACCAGGCCGTGGAGCTCCTGTCGTGCCTATGGCTCAAGATAGGCGACCATGTACCGTGTATCCCGGAGGCTGGGGAGCAACTGTTCGGCGGCACCGGCTCGAACCAGGCCATAACGATCGGGGGCGTGGACAAGGAAGGAAGAGACGCCGTAAACGACCTGACCTACGTGATGTTACGGGCGACCGAGCTCATGAGGTTACGCGACCCGAACCTCAACGCCCGTTATTATCCGGGCATAAACTCGAAGGAGTATCTTAAGAGGCTCTGCGACGTCAACGTCACGACCGGCGCCACCCCCGCCATCCATAACGACAGGGCCGTAATAAGCGCCCTTATGTCCAAAGGAGAGACCCTCGAAGAGGCGAGGGACTACGGCGTCATCGGGTGCGTCGAGCCCAACAGCGCCGGAAGGACATACGGACACACGGGGGCGATACTGTTGAATCTGACCTCGGTCCTCGAGCTGACCCTGTATAACGGCAGGCACAGGCACACGGGCATGGACCTCCGGATAAGCCCGCCGACGGGGGAGCTTGCCGATTTCAAGACCTTCGATGAATTTACCGCGGCATTCGGCAAGCAGCTCAACTGGCTCATAGGGCATGCGGTCAATCTTAACAACATATTCGGCAAGATACACCAGGACTTCTACCCGACGCCGATACTCTCAGCGCTCTTTGAGGGCCCGATGGAGAAGGGGATGGACGTGATACAGGGCGGGGCAACGCTCAATTCTTCGGGTGCTACCATTATCGGGCTTGCCGATGTGGCGGACTCCCTGAGCGCGATAAAGAAGATAGTCTTTGATGAAAAGAAGAAGACCTTCCCCGAGCTTATCTCTGCGGTCGATAACAACTTCAAGGACGACCTGCCTCTATTAGTGGAGCTGACGACAAAGGCCCCGAAGTACGGGAACGAAAATAAGGACGCCGATGGTAACGTGACATGGCTCCTTGAGACGATAAACAAAGCCTTTGACTCGAAGCAGAATTACCGCGGCGGCGGATACCGCGTCGGGTATTGGACCATGACGAACCACGCGGGCTTCGGCAGGCTTACTGAGGCGCTGCCCAGCGGGCGCAAGTCCCGCGAGAACTTCACGAGCGGGATAACGCCCGTATCCGGGGTTACGCCCGAGCTTGCGAAGGCGCTCCATTCGGTCGCCAAACAGCCGGCCAGGTATCTTTCGAGCGGAGTCGCCCTTAACCTCAAATACACGCCTGAATGCGGTCCCGACAACAAGGACGAGGCCCTGAAAGACGCCATGCTCGGCCGTTTCGCCGCTTCCGTCGAGGGGTACTTTAGCGGGCTCGACGGCAACCCGGACGGCGGCATGGAGATTCAGTTCAATATCACCACGCACGATACCTTCATTAAGGCCGTAAAAAACCCGGAGGACTATCCCGAACTGCTGGTCCGCGTCTCCGGGTACACGGCATACTTCAAAGACCTGAACCCGCAGATGCAAAAAGAGATAATAGACAGGACGGAGTATCTGCTTTCGACCGGGAGCCACATCCCGTACCCGCCGTTCGATCTCGGCGGAGACAAAAATAGTCCGTGCTGAAAACGCCCCAAGGATAAGAGTTTCAAAACAAACCGGCTTCAGGAGGCCCTAATCATGGGACTAGACGATCTGTGGTCAAAAGCTCTGAAGAAGCAGTTGCTCGGCGAGGTCACGGATGAATTCCTTGAGACACTCCTTAAGGGGATGGATATAATGTTCTTTCTGTCGAATGACTACAGGGAGAATATAGAGGGGTTCCACGGAAAATACGTCTTCAAAACAGCCGATGATACCGTCAAGGTATCGGCCATATTCGACGACGGAGACTTAACAGTGCTCGAGGACGAGATTAGCGACTGGGACGCCAGGATCACCTTTGCGAGCCCCAAGGCGCTGTGGTCATTTCTATTCTCGAAAAACCAGGACATACTCGATTCTCTCCTCAAAAACGAGGTCGAGGTCGACGGCAACCTCAACTATATATATAAATTCGGCTTCCTTGCAAAGGACATCATCAAGAGACTTCACTTGGCCTGAGTATGAGTATGGTCGCAAAAAAGCCCCTTGTAGTGGATATAAAAAGGATGAGCCATGAAGACGGCCCCGGCATCAGGGGGGTCGTTTTTTTTAAAGGGTGCCCGCTCCGCTGCGTATTTTGCCATAACCCTGAGACCCAGGACCCGAACCTGGAGATATCTTACTCGTCAAAAGACTGCATACGGTGCGGCAGGTGCGCATCATCTTGCCCGCTCGGGGCGATAGACCTTGCCGACCCGCGCCATATCGACAGGGCAAAGTGCGACACGTGCGCGGAGTGCGTGAAGGTCTGCCCGGGAACGGGGATGCGCGCGATAGGCGTTTACTACGAGCCTGAAGAGCTCACGGAGATACTTTTAAGGGACCTCGCGTTTTATCGCCATTCCGGCGGCGGCGTCACGCTATCAGGCGGTGAATGCACGCTCTACCCCGA
>JACREV010000015.1 GCA_016218095.1 Deltaproteobacteria bacterium
CGGAGGTTCATGGGGGTCCCATAAAATTCTGAAAGGACTTTTTTATAAATTGCCGGAGGAAAAAGGTTTTTGCGCCCTGCCGGGGGGCTTCTTGGCAAAAGGGCTCGCTCGCCTCTTCCGCCCTTATGCTTCGCTCACCTTGTGCCCGGCGTTTTTTTAAAAACACTGCAGAGACATGGGATCAAAAACAGGAAGAAAGGGGCTTGGTCATACTGGTACTGCTATCCCCGATACTATCTCTTCCACGACGGCCGTCGAGGCCTCGGTCCCTTCGTCCACGCCGTGCTCGACCGGTATTATCCTGTGGGCGAAGACCGGGACGCTCAAGGCCTTTATGTCGTCGGGTATGCAGTAGTCCCTCCCAGAGACAAGGGCGCGGGCCTGCGCGGCCTTATAGAGCGTCATGGTGGCGCGCGGGCTGACGCCGAGCCTTATCGACCTGTGGTTCCTCGTGGAGTTTGCTATCGCCATTATGTATCCGACGAGGTCCTCGTCGACCTTTACCTTCTCGACGAGCGCCTGCATCCTCTCGACCTCGTCGGTAGTGAGTACCGGAGAGAGTCCCTCTACGGACGAAGAGGCCGATGCGGAGCGAGTGATGATCTCCCGCTCGTGGGATTCGTCCGGGTAGCCTATCTTTATGCACATCGTGAACCTGTCGAGCTGGGACTCCGGCAACGGGTACGTCCCGGAGAACTCGAGCGGGTTCTGGGTGGCGAGGAGCATGAACGGCCTCGGGAGCCTGTATGTGTTCCTGTCGACCGAGACCTGCCTGTCGTTCATGGCTTCCAAAAGGGCGCTCTGCGTCTTGGGGGTCGCCCTGTTTATCTCGTCGGCGAGCACGATGTTCGCGAAGAGCGGCCCCTCCCTGAACTCGAAGGCGTGAAGGGCCTGGTTGTAGACGGTTACGCCTATGACGTCCGAGGGCAAAAGATCGCTTGTGAACTGTATGCGCTGGAAGGAGCAGTTGATCGACTTTGCGAGCCCGTGGGCGAGGGTCGTCTTCCCGACCCCCGGCACGTCCTCTATGAGGAGGTGCCCCCTTGAGAGGAGAGCGGTTATGGCGAGGTCTATTATACCGGGCTTTCCGCGTATTACCCTTCCGAGGTTTTCCTTGAGGGACTTTATCTTTTGAAAGGCGTTCACTTCAGGCATTTGGAAATTCTATCAAGTGAAAGGCCCTGAGTCAATTATATCCGGAACTCCTTGCGATATCGATTCATGTATTGTAATCTTGTCTCCTTTCCTGAGGGGGACTCATGAGGGCGGTCGTTTCCGCTGTTTTGGCTGTTCTGTTCGCAATTGCGCCTTTAACGGCGCGCGCCGAAGAAGGCATACTTGACAGGTTGGACGCCGCAGGTACAAGGCTCTACGGCGACTACAAGGCCTTTTATCTCGACAACGGGACTTACTTAAGGCTCGGGGGCTCGCTCGCCGTAGGAGGGGCGCTTGCAAATACCGGCGCGGATGCCGGGGTGCGTGATTTCTATCAGGAGAATATCCGCAATTCCGCAACCGACGTCCTCTCTGATATCACGCGCCTCCCGGGCGAGGCGCTCCTTACGATCCCGGCGCTCGCGGTCTATTATCTGTCAAGCGAAAGCGTATGGGCCGAGAGGTCGCTCCGGGCCTTGCTTGTCGGCGGCCCGCTCGGCCTGTTTTTAAGGAGCGCGACAGGCGGGGGAAGGCCGACAGAGGGCGGGTCGGACTGGAGGCCGTTTTCGAACAACAACGGTCTTAGCGGCCACTCGTTCATAGGAGCGGCGCCGTTCATCACAGCCGCGAAGATGGAGGAGCGGGCCTGTGTAAGGTGGCTCCTCTACGGGGCCTCGACGCTCCCCGCGCTATCCAGGATAAACGACGACGAGCACTACCTCTCTCAGGCCGCGCTCGGCTGGTACCTCGCGTATTTAAGCGCCTCGGCCGTTGAAAAGGGGACCGCTACGGCCCTCTCAATCGCTCCTTACAAGGACGGGGTATTCGTCTCGCTCGCCCTCGATTTTTAGGGGAGGAGGGGCAGGCGGGGGTATTTATCTATTGACAAAACCTCGATTTTTTCATATCTTAACGCACGAAACCGAATACCGGCCCAAAAACGGCGCGCTTCCATGATTTTGCCTGATCGGGCCTGAAATAAGAGCTTATCACCTGGTGACGAGACAACTCGGACGCAACACAAAAACCCTCGCATTATTAGTCATCGCCATCGCCGCGGTACTGACCCTTCTGTCTTTCAGGGCCTCGATTGCCGAAGAGCCTGAGAAGGTCTCATCCTTCGAGGACTACGTCCGCCAGAGGGGGCCTGAGATCTCCCAGTTCGGCTACGACCTCTTCAAGGAATCCCCTACAACGTTCGCACCGGTCGATACCGTCCCGGTCGGGCCCGGGTATCTCCTCGGTCCAGGCGACGAGCTCCGTATAAGCCTCTGGGGCAAGCTCAACGCCGACTACGCGGTGCGCATAGACCGCGAGGGCAAGATAGTCATCCCGCAGATCGGCGTCCTTCACATCTCCGGCCTTACGTTCTCCGAGGCCAAGACGTTCCTGGATAAGGAGCTCAGCCGTTATTACCTCCCCTCTGAAGTCAAGATGAACGTCAGCATGGGCGCGCTCCGCTCGATGCGCGTCTTTGTCGTGGGCAAGGCGCGCAGACCCGGAAGCTATTCCCTTTCATCGCTCTCGACCCTCGTGAACGCGCTCTTCGCGGCGGGCGGGCCGTCCAAGTCCGGCAGTATGAGAGAGATACAGGTCAAGAGGGGCGGCAAGGATATAGTCAGCTTCGACCTCTATGACCTCCTCATCAAGGGCGACAAGACCAAAGACGTAAGGCTTATGCCAGAGGACGTCATATTCATCCCGCCCGCCGGGCCGCTCGCCGGCATCTCCGGGAACGTCAGGACGCCGGCCGTATACGAGCTCAAGGGCGACCTCGACGTAGCCGGGCTCATCGAGCTCGCCGGCGGCCTGAACGACATAGCCTTCAAGGGCAGGTGCCAGATAGAGAGGATCGAGAACGGCAAGGGCGTGGTATTCGAAGCGAACCTCGAGGACCCGGAGATCCTGAAGATGAAGGTGCGGCAGGGCGACATAGTGCAGATATATACGGTCTCGCAGGACAGGCGCTTTGTAAAGCTCATGGGAGCGGTCCAGAACCCCGGGGAGTACGGCATAGGCAAGGGGCTTAAAGTCAGGGACCTCGTAAACCTCGCCGGAGGGCTCAAGTACTTTGCTTTGTCTGACGAGGCCGAGCTCACGAGGGTCACTGCGACCCCCGAAGGCCCGAAGACCGAGAAGGTAATAATAAAGCTTAAAAGGGCGCTCGATGGAGACCCGTCGGCGAACATGGACCTCAAAGAGGACGACTTCCTCTTCATAAAGGCGGTCCCCGAGTGGGAGAAGTTCAAGACAGTCGACGTTACGGGCGAGGTCAGGCACCCCGGCACCTACACGATAAATAAGGGCGAGAGGCTTTCCTCGTTGATAGAGCGCGCCGGGGGCTTCACCGAAAGGGCGTATCTCAAGGGCGCGGTCCTCGAGAGGGATTCTGTAAAGGTCCTCCAGCAGAGACAGCTCAACGAATCGATAGACAGGCTCGAGTTCCAGCTTATTTCAGAGTCCGCACAATCTATAGAGGGGTCTCTAAACGCAGAGGAGGTCGCGCTACAGAGGGCCGGGGCCGAGCAGAGGAAGGCGCTCATAGCCAAGATGAGGGCCGCAAAGGCGAAGGGGCGGATATCGCTCCGCATCGAGGAGCCGCAGAAGCTCAAGGGCACGCCCTCTGACATATCGCTCGAGCAGGGAGACGTTCTCTACATACCGGAGAGGCCGTCACAGGTCCAGGTCTTAGGCGCGGTCTACAACCAGACCGCCTTTGTCCATAACCCGAAGCTCTCGCTCTCCAATTACATCCAGAAGGCAGGGGGCGTGAGCAAGGACGCGGACAGGTCCGAGATATACATACTCAAGGTCGACGGCACCGCCGTGAGCGCCCATGAGAAAGGATTCTTGAGCTTCGGCTGGGACTCGGAAGATAAACGCTGGGAGGGCGGCGGCTTCATGTCCATGAGGCTCGACCCGGGCGACACGATAGTCGTGCCTGAGAAGATAGAGAAGGTAAGCTGGCTGAGAGAGGTCAAGGACATAACCCAGATACTCTATCAGATAGCCGTCACCGCCGGGGTCCTGATTGTGGCGTTTTAGTCTCTTAATCGTCCTGATCTCCATCCTCGCGACACCCGCGGTCTCATACCCTGCCACATCCGTAAATGTCGAGTCCGGGTCCACAGTCTACCGCGACCTCGAGACCCTCGAGGCGATGGGGCTCCTCCCGTCCTCTCTTCTTTCCACACGCCCGATATCGAGGCTTGAGGCCGCAAGGCTCTCAACCGAAGCCCGACACAACCTTCAAGCACTCTCGGGAAGAAAAAAAGAGAGGGCCGCTTCCGTTATCGGAAGGCTCGAGCGGGAGCTCCGCGAGGAGGCAGGCAAGACCGGCGCCCTCATCGTTAAACCTATTGACAGGGCCTACGCCCGATTCCTGTACGCGGGCTCCGCGCCGCACTTTCCGTCCGTAAACAACAACGGTGACGAGTTCAAGGAGGGGGCGAACGCGAGGGCCGGGTTCGCTTTCAAGGCCGAGGCCGGGGGCGCGCTCTCCATATACCTGAACCCCGAGTACAGGGGGGACGACGGCTCGCGCACAGAGATCAGGACCGGCTACGCGCAGGCCGACCTCTGGGGCCTTGAGGTCGAGGCGGGCAAGGACTCGCTCTGGTGGGGGCCGGGATATCACGGCTCTCTCATACTTTCGAATAACGCCGAGCCCTTCGAGATGGTAAAGGCCGCCTCCCAACACCCGTTTCTCCTCCCGTGGATATTCAGCAGGCTCGGGCCGATGAGGCCGACCCTCTTTCTCGCGACCCTTGAGGAGGACCGCGATTTTCCCAGGGCCAACCTCTTCGGGATGAGGCTCGCCTTCAAGCCCGCGCCCGCCTTTGAGTTCGCGATAAGCAGGGTTCTCGTCTTCGGAGGCGAGGGGAGGGCAGGGTTGGGGGCCGGCGACCTCATGAACCTTTTTATCGCCGCGGACGACGCAGAGCATTCGTCTTCGGCGATCGACGGAGACCAGATAGCCTCCATCGACCTCTCGTACATCTTCCTGAACGATTCAGACTTCCTCCCATTCAGCTCCGTCAAGCTCTACGGGGAGGCAGGGGCCGAGGACTCATCCGGCGAGACCAAGACACCTACGTCCAAGGCCTATCTCGCCGGGGTACTTGTGGACGAGCCGTTCTGGCTGGAAAATGTGAACTTCCGCGCCGAGTGGGCACAGACGGCGAGGTGGGACAGGCTCGGGGACAGGGCCTGGTACCGACACCATATATACACCGATGGCTACACCTATAACGGGAGGGTCATAGGCCACCACATGGGCTCTGACGCGGTCGATCTGTTTTTAAGGGCGGAATACCGCTGGCCTGGCGGGACGGTCGTCGGGGCAGAGGCCGATTTCGAGCGCTCGGAGGTCCATACCTCGGACCTCAAGAGAAGGTGGTACGCCGCCGATATTGAATATCAGGCCAAAGATAATGTAATATTGAAGGCAGGGGTAGGGAACGAAGATAGCGACTCCGAAGGCGGGGTGGTGGGCTGGACCGGGATCGAATATTCGTTTTAATCAGAGATTTACACGTAGCGAAAAAGAGGTTTTCCCCCCCCACAAGGGAGGGGAGACCAAAGGAGATTTTCTCTTAGCTATCGGGTGGTTTGTTCCTTAAGTAAATAACCTGAGGGGAACCAAGACATGCCAAAAAAGATGCTGGTCACCGGCTCAAGCGGGCTCATCGGGAGCGAGGTCGTAGTCCACTTCTGCGCTAACGGCTACGATGTATACGGCATAGACTGCAACATGAGGGCCTCTTTCTTCGGGGAGAAGGGCGACACCCGCTGGAACCAGTTGAGGCTTCTTGAAAAATACAGGAACTTCCGCCATATCGAGCTCGACATAAGGGATAGAGACGGCGTTTTGAGGGAGATGGCCGCGTTGAGGCCCGACTGCATCGTCCACACCGCGGCCCAGCCGAGCCACGACCTTGCCGCGAGCCGCCCCTTTGAGGACTTCGACACGAACGCCGTGGGGACGCTGAACCTCCTGGAGGCCGCGCGCCGCTCGTGCCCGGAGTCGCCCTTTGTCCACATGTCGACGAACAAGGTATATGGGGACGCCCCCAACGAGCTGAAGCTCGTGGAGCTCCCCACCCGCTGGGACTACGCGGACCCGGAATACAAAGACGGCATAAAAGAG